>CAJOPV010000204.1 GCA_905236495.1 uncultured Christensenellaceae bacterium | reverse complement strand
CCCGCCGAAGAAGCGGCGGAAGAGCCCGCCGCCCAGGAAGCCCCCGCCCAGGAAGAGGAAACGCCTCAGGAAGAAGCTCAGGAGAGCGACGCTGCCTGATGAGGCGGCATCAAAACGACGGCTGCACCAATAAGAAGCGCAGCCGTCGTTTTTTGATGGTCTTTATGTTGAGTCGGCATCGCGGATTTCCAGGCGATACATCCCGTCCACGGTGGCAAGCAGGCCCCGGTACAGGGTAAAGGAGCAGAGGGTGCCGCCCGCATCATCCATAAAAGAGATGGTGTAAGTGCCGCCGGTGACGACGGAGGCGTTTTCCTTCTCCGTCACCCAGCCGTACTGCCAAAGCGCCAGCGCCTGGGCCGCTTCCTCCGGCGTCACTTCCGTTTGGATAGGGCCGGCCTCGCAGTCGTCATACCGGATCTCTACCCGGGCGCCGCTGACGCTGACCCCCTCCTTTTTCAGGAACGTGGGCAGGGGCACCGCCAGGGAGCCCCAGCTTTCATCGGCATAGCACCGCACGAAGGGAAACATCGTCCTGAGCTTCCGATACAATGCCTGGGCGTTCATATCCGGGTTGATGAAGAAATCGTCCCCCGTCATGCCCAGCAGCACCGTCTCCATTTTGCCCTCCCCGTCATAGCGCACAGCCCGGCTGGTTTCCGTACCGGCGTCGTTCATATAGCCGCTGGCCCGTCCCTCCGTGTTTTCGGCGGTGGCGATGAGGCCCTTGAGATCGAAGAGCGCCTCAAAGTCCATTTCTCCGATCTTTTCCCCCGGGTTCTTTTCCAGAAACGCTGCCTGTTCCTCCCAGCCGTAAGGCCACTTCAGCTCCAAGTCGTGGCCTTCGATTTTCCACAGCCCGCCTTCCTCATCCACCCAGCCGATCTGCACCAGATCGCCCCAGCCCACCTGCCGGTAGGCGGTATAGAGGATGACCCGGGGCTTTTCGCTCTGTGCCAGGGCAGGCGCGCTCACGCAGGCAAGCAGCACCGCCGCAAGGATCATTGGCATCAGCTTTTTCATAATCGCTTCCCCCTTTTCAGGTTCTTTTCATATGATTGGACGTATGCAGGCGGAAAAAGTTCCCAATCGAATGCATTTTTTGCTTCCTGCATCGAAAAGCTTTCGTCCCCGTTTCCCGACATCTGGATCGTCCGATTTGACAACTTGCCCGCCCTGTATTGCGCCGGGGGCCGGCCCATGCTATCATGGAGCCATCCAAGAGGCACCACCCCCGCCCGGAAAGCCGGGGCGGGGGCCCGCAAGGAAAGGAGGAATCGTTATGACCTTCGGAGAGGAACTGCTGCAATTTCTCGCAGCCAAATGGTGGGTCGTCGTCGTGGGAATCGTGGGGCTCATCCTGCTCATAAAGCTTTTGCCCCGCTACAAGGTAGCGCCCCCGGATACGGCGCTGATCATCTCCGGCCTGCTGCGCCGCAGCTACAAGGTACGCAACCCCGACGGCACCGTATCCAGCAAGAAATTCGGCTACCGCATCATTCGGGGCGGCGCTACCTTCTACATTCCCGCCATCGAGCGGATCGACCGGCTGGATATGTGCCTGAACCAGGTGGATATCCGCACGGCCCAGCCCGTGCCCACCAAGGAATACATCTCCGTGCTGGTGGACGCCGTCGCCAACATCAAGATCGGTTCCGACGACCTGAGCATCGCCACCGCCGCGGAGCAGCTTCTGCACTACAACGGCGAGCAGATCAAGATGCTGGCAAAGGACGTGCTGGAAGGCAACATGCGGGAGATCATCGGTCAGATGACAATTGCGGAGCTGGTGCAGAACCGGGATAAGTTCGCCCAGGAATCCATCAAGGCCGCCATGGCGGACATGGCGAACATGGGCCTGGAGATCATCAACCTGACGATCCAGAATTTCTCCGACAAGGACGGCAACGTCATCGACACCATGGCTGCCCGGAACGTAGCCGAAAAGGAACAGGACAAGCGCATTGCCGAAGCCGCGGCGGAAAAGGAATCCAAGTTCGCCGAGATGCAGGCGGAGGCCGAAATCGCCCGGCAGAACCGGGACCTGGAGGTGCAGAAGGCCGCCTTCAAGCAGGAAACGGAGGAAGCCCGGGCCAAGGCGGAAATGGCCTATAAGATCGAGCAGGAGCGCATCAACAAGACCTTCGTCACCGAGCACGCCGCCGCCGAAATGACCCGCCTTGAAAGGGAGACGGAGCTCAAGCGCCAGGCCGTGGAGATCGAACGGGAAAAGCTGAACGTGGAGATCCGCGAAAAGGCCGCCGCTGAAAAGGACCGCCAGATCGCTGAGGCGGAAGCGGAAAAATACCGCCGTCAGGCCGAGGCCGACGCCTCCCTGTACGCCGCACAGAAGGAAGCCGAGGCCATCCGCATGCGGGGCGAAGCCGAGGCTGAGGCCATCCGACGCAAGGCCGAGGCCATGCAGCTCTACGGTCAGGCCGCCATGCTGGAAATGGTGGTGAATAAGCTGCCCGATATCGCCCATTCCGTCAGCGAGCCCCTGAGCAAGACGGAAAAGATCATCCTCTTTGGCGAGGGCGGAGCCTCCTCCATGGCCCGGGATACCGCCGGCACCATGCTGCAGACCTTCGAGGCCGTGAAGCAGTCCGTGGGCCTGGATATCCCCAAAATGCTGCGGGATGTAACCACCGGCGGGCTGGTGGGAAAGGCCGCGGCGGATCAGGCCCAGGATACGCCCGCTCCCGACGCCGAAGCCTAAGCCGCCTTATCCTCAAGGGGAAAGCTAAAAAACGGCACGGAATATCAGCATTCAGGCTGGCATTCCGTGCCGATTCTTTTCCGCCTCATCAGTCAGGAAAGCCTGACAGATGAGATAGAAAGCTGCTTTTCAATTTTACCTGCTTCCCATAAGCTTCAGCTGGCGCTGGGCTCCTCCGGCGCGGCGGCGGGGGCGGCCCGGCGGGCCCGGCGGACGGGGGCGGCCTTCTGGGGCTCCCCCAGCTCCAGGGTGGGCTTTTCGCCGTTTTCGATGACGCCCTTGGTGACGACGCACCGGCGCACGTCCTTGCGCCCGGGCAGATCGAACATGGTATCCAGCAGCGCCCCTTCGATGATGGAGCGCAGGCCCCGGGCCCCGCTTTTCCGGGCGATGGCCTGCTTGGCGATGGCGCGGACGGCGTCCTCGTCAAAGGCAAGCTCCACCCCGTCCAGGCCCACCAATTGCTGGTATTGCTTGACGAGGGCGTTCCGGGGCTCGGTCAAAATCCGCATGAGGGCGGTTTCATCCAGGGCGTCCAGGGTGACGGTGACGGGCAGACGGCCCACGAATTCGGGAATCAGGCCGAACTTCATCAGATCCTCAGGCCGCATCTGACGCAATACGTCGCCCACGTTCTGGCTGCTCTTTCCCTGGGGATCGGCGCCGAAGCCCAGGGCCTTTTTGCCGATGCGCTGCTCGATGAGGCGGTTCAGGCCGTCGAAGGCGCCGCCGCAGATAAAGAGGATGTTGGTGGTATCGATCTGCAGGCACTCCTGATGGGGATGCTTGCGCCCGCCCTGAGGAGGCACGTTGGCGACAGTGCCCTCCAATATCTTCAGCAGCGCCTGCTGCACGCCTTCGCCGCTGACATCCCGGGTGATGGATACATTTTCGCCTTTCCGGGCGATCTTATCGATCTCGTCGATGTAGATGATGCCCCGCTGAGCGGACTGGATATCGTTTCCCGCGGCCTGGATGAGCCGCAGCAGGATGTTTTCTACGTCCTCGCCCACGTAGCCCGCTTCCGTCAGGGCGGTGGCATCCACGATGGCGAAGGGTACGTTCAGGATGCGAGCCAGGGACTGGGCCAAATAGGTTTTCCCGCAGCCCGTGGGCCCCACCATCAGGATGTTGCTCTTTTGCAGCTCCACCCCGTCCTTGGGGGCCTTGGCCCCGATGCGCTTGTAATGGTTATACACCGCCACGCACAGCGTGCGCTTGGCCTGCTCCTGCCCAATCACATATTCATCCAGCACTTCCTTCATCTCCGAAGGGGTGGGGATTTCCTTGAGATCCGGGGCGGAAGCCATCACGTCCAGGTCGTCCGCCACGATCTCCTGGCACAGGGCAATGCACTCGTTGCAGATATAGGCCCCCGGCCCCGCGATGATGCGGCGCACCTGATCCTGGCTCTTGCCGCAGAAGGAGCAGCGGTGCTTGGGCATGTTGATGGTGTCCTTTGCCATGGTTTTCCTTTCTCGGGTCGGTTATTTCCGGCGGGGCTGATAGATTTCGTCGATGATGCCGTAGGAAAGCGCTTCCTGGGCGGACATGAAATGATCCCGCTCCACGTCCTGGGCGATCTTATCCAGCGGCTGCCCGGTCATCTCCGCCATGAGGGCGTTCATCTTTTTCTTGGTGCGCAGCAGCCATTCGGCGTGGATCGTCACATCCGTGGCCTGGCCCGAGGCGCCGCCGGAGGGCTGATGGATCATGACCTCGCTGTTGGGCAGGGCCAATCTCTTGCCCTTTTCCCCCGCCATCAGCAGGAAGGCCCCCATGCTGGCAGCCATCCCCACGCACACCGTGCGCACCGGGCACTTGATATAGTTCATGGTATCATAGATCGCCATGCCGGCGGTCACGGAGCCCCCGGGGCTGTTGATATACAAATTGATATCCGCCTCCGGGTTATCCGTTTCCAGAAACAGAAGCTGGGCCACGATGGCGTTTGCCGCCTGATCGTCGATGGCGCTGCCCAGGAATACCACCCGGTCCTTGAGAAGCCGGGAATAAATATCGTAAGACCTTTCCCCGTGGGCGGTCTGCTCGATCACATAAGGGATCAAAGACATGCTTTGATGTTCCTCCTTCCGTCAACCACTATCTTATGAGGAAGCAGAACGGATTATTCCTCCTCCGCTTTTTCCGCGGCTTCGGCGGCGGCCTGCACGGCCTTGGCGGCGTCGGCGGCGCTGATGCGCTCGCTTTCGTCCTTTTCCTCCACCTTGGCTTCCTTCACGATGAGATCCACCACCTTGCGGATGGCGGCGTTTTCCCTGAGGTAATCCTTCTGCCGGTCGCTGAGTGAATTCTTGAATTCATCCGCAGGCTGTCCGGCGCGCTCCGCTTCCTCGGCGATGGCCTTTTCCACTTCTTCCTCGGTGGGCTCGATGGCTTCCTTCTTTACCATCGCCTCCAGCACCAATTGCATCTTCACCCGGTTCTTGGCCTCGGCGCGGTACATATCCCGCATCTGCTCCTCGGTCTGCCCGGTGTATTTGAGGTAATCCTCATACCTTAAGCCCTGGTAGGCCATCCGCATCTGCATCTCCCGCAGCATCAGATCGATCTCGTTCTCGATCATGGCGTCGGGGATATCGCAGTCGGAGGCATCCACGGCGGATTGCACCAACTCGTTTTCCAGCTGGGTGGCGGCGTTCTTTTCAGCCCGGTCGCTAAGCTCCTTCACGATGCCTTCCTTATAGGCGGCGAAGGTATCGAATTCGCTGACGTCGGCGGCGAAATCATCGTCCAGTTCGGGTTTTACCCGCACCTGGATGCCGTTCACCTTCACATGGAACACGGCGTCCTTGCCCTTGAGGTTCTCGGCGTGGTATTCGTCGGGAAATTTCACGTTCAGGTCCTTTTCCTCGCCGATCTGCATGCCGATCATCTGCTCTTCAAAGCCGGGGATAAAGTGCCCGGAGCCGATTTCCAGGGTCTGGTTTTCGGCGGTGCCGCCCTCGAAAGCCACGCCATCCACGGAGCCCGCGTAGTTCAGCTTCACGATATCGCCCTTTTCCACCGCCCGATCGGTAACATCCGCCATGGTGGTGGCCTTATCCACATCCTGCTGGATGCGGCTGTCGATCTCCTCATCGGTGACCTTGTGGGTATATTTCACGGCCTTGAGGCCCTTGTAATCCCCCAGCTCCACGTCGGGCTTCACATACACCTTCACGCTGAAGAGCAGCTCCTTGCCCGCGCCGATCTGCTTCATTTCATCCATTTCGGGGCGATCCACCACCTGCAGTTTTTCGCCCTTCACGGCCTCTTCATACACGTCGGGAAATACGATCTCAAGGGCGTCATCATAAAACACGCCCTCGCCGTACATGGTTTCGATCACCTTCCGGGGCGCCTTGCCCCGACGGAAGCCGGGCACGTTCACGCGGCCCCGCACCTTGAGATACGCCTTCTGCATCGCCTCGTCAAACTTTTCAGCAGGCACTTCAAACGCGATTTTTACCTGATTGCCGGAAATCTTTTCTACCGTGTAGCCCATTGATAAACACCCTCCACTTGAACCTTTTTGCATTGGGACGCGTCCGGCCCGGGGCACAGAGCGCTACCGTGTATCATAACAGAAACCGCCGGGAAATGCAAGCATTTCCCGGCGGTGAATTGCAAAAATCAGCGTTATGAGCTTTCCCGCCCCGCGTTCAGCAGCGCGTTTCTCAAAAACAAGCCGATCTGGCGGTTGCTGGCCTTGCTTTCCTCAAAGCCGAAGGCCTGGAATACGTGGCACATCCCCGCCCAGCGAAACAGGCTGGCCTTGACGCCGCATTTCAGCATGGCATGCTCCAGCATTTCAGAATCGCTGAGCAAAATTTCATTGGTGCCGCAATGGATGAGGGTGGGCGGAAAGCCGGTAAAATCGGCATAGGCGGGGGAGATATCCGGGTCCCGCAGCCGGGCGGGGCTGCCGGCAAAAGCGACGGCGCTCTTCATCAGGTCCTCGGCGTCCAGCGTGGCATCCGCGTCGGCAAGCTCCGCGTAGCTCTTCCCCGTCTGGGCCAAATCCACCCAGGGGGACAGGAGGGCGATGGCGGCGGGCATGGGCCTGCCCGAGGCCCTGATCTTCAGCGCCAACGCCAGCGCCAGGTTGCCCCCGGCGCTCTCCCCAACCAAAGCGATCTTTTCCGGCAGATACCCCACATCCAGCAAAAAGCGGTAGGCCCGCATGGCGTCCTCCAGCTGGGCGGGATAAGGATGCCGGGGCGCCAGGCGATAGGAAAAGGTCAGCGTCCTGACCCCCGCCGCGCCGCAGATGGGGGACGCGATGGCCCGGCACTGCAAAAGGCCCCCGGATACGTAAGCCCCGCCGTGGAGGTGCAATATCGCCCCGTCCTCCACCGAAAGGCGGCCCGGAGTGATCATCACCGCGGGCATCCGCAGGTCCTCCACCACTTCCCCCCGGGTGCCGTTCATGCGAAGGCGGGCCACGGTCTGGGGAACGGGATTGATTTTCATGAGCACGTCCCGGCTCAGATTCGCCGCCGTCTTTTTATGGGAGCGGATCAGGCCCAGCATGCCCTGGCTGCGCCGC
This sequence comes from uncultured Christensenellaceae bacterium, assembly GCA_905236495.1. Lineage (GTDB taxonomy): Bacteria > Bacillota > Clostridia > Christensenellales > Aristaeellaceae > RUG563. Next base: position 19,659 of record CAJOPV010000204.1, on the reverse strand, counting down.
GTCGGCACGGTATCCCTCCCCTCCGTCCTTCAAGGCCCAGGCGCGCACCGCCTGAGCAAAGCCCCCGTCCCAGCAATTCCCCGTCACGAACCGGGCGGCCTCCTTGGCGGCCCGGCAGGCGTTGCCCATGGCGACGCCATAGCCCGCCGACCGCAGCATGGGGATATCGTTATCGTAATCCCCCAGGGCCATGACCTGGCTCATGGAGATATGCTGCAACGCGGCAAATTCCCGCAGGCCCCTCCCCTTGTCGATGCCCTCCGGCATCACCTCGATATTCTCCGGGGCGGAGCTGGTGACCCATACGTGCTCGACCTGCTCAAGGGCCTTCCGCACCGGCTCCAGGGGCACGTTATTGCAAACGTAGAATTTATGGACAGGCCCTTCCGTAAGCTTTCGGGCTTCCTCCGGCCCGTGAAGATAGGCAAGCCCCAGCGCCCGGGCCCTGTCCCCGTGGCTGACCTCCGTATGATGCCGGGCATCGGGGCGAAGCGTCGCCACCGCCTTGGGGCCATAAATGAAGGCGTCCGCCCCCATGGACAGCAAAATCTCCAGCACCTGCCGGGCCGTCTCCCCCTCCATGCTGTGGCTGATCAGGGGCCGCAGCCCTTCATCCACGATCTGGGCCCCGTTGGTGCCGATGATGGGGCAGCGAATGCCGCTGTCCTCCAGCTTCAGATAGGCGTTTTCCGGGAATCGGCCCGTGCACACCGCCACCGTGATGCCCGCAGCCCGGGCTTCCCGGATGGCGTCGATATTCTGCCGGGGGATCTGATTGTTTATCCCGAGCAAGGTTCCATCCATATCGGCGGCGATGAGGCGAACAGGCTGATCGGTCATGGTTTCAATCCTTTTTCTTTAGAATGGCGGTTCGACGGAAAAAGTCTTTCCGTCCAGGTAGGCAAGCGGGCCCCCTGCGTACAAGGTAAGCTCCGCGGCGCACAGATAAAGGGATCGGGCTTTTTTGCGCCTGTTCAGCCCCCGGTCTCCGTATTTATCATCCCCTAAAATGGGGTGGGAAAGGAAGGCCATATGAGCCCTGATCTGGTGGGTGCGCCCGGTGAGCAGCGTCACCCGCAGCCGGGAAAGCTCCCCGTCGAAGGAAAGCGTTTCATACCGGGTGGCGATGGGCAGCGCCCCGGGGGTCTGGTGGGTGACGATCCGCACCTTCGCCGCTTCCGCGTCTTTAATCAGGTACGCTTCCTTCGTATCCGCCGGCGGGCGCATCTCCCCCCGGACCAGACATTGATAGTTTTTTTCCATCCGCCGCTCCCGGAAGGCGTCCAGAAGCGTCTGCTCGCTTTCATCGTCCTTGCACAGGAGCAGCAGCCCGCAGGTAGGATGATCCAGCCGGTGACAAAGCCTGGGGGCGTATTCCCCCGCCGCCCGATCCGTAAGCAGGGACAGCACCGTCATGCCGCCCCGCCCGTCCGCATCACAGCTGATGCCGGCGGGCTTATTGATGAGCAGCACCCGATCATCCTCATACACCACGGGCAGCGCCGCCTCATAGCCGGTGTAAAGCCGCACCCGGGCCCCGGGAACCACCGGGGCGTCTGCCGGGGCGCGCCTGCCATCCATTTTCACATCCCGGCGGGCGAAAGCGTCCCGCACCGTACGGGCAGGCAAAAGCGGCATGGACAAGGCGATATACCCGTCCAGCCGCATGCCATCCGCCTCCCGGGGCACAATGGCCTCATAGACCCGCATCAGTTCACCACCGCCGGCGGCATGCCCGCCCAGCGCACCGTCTGCATGTGCAATTGGTTCAGGCAGCTCAGCATCCGGGGAGAAGGCATGACGCACAGGGCGTTTTCCAGCACCTCCCGCATTTCCGCAAGGGTGGCCCCCTGCTTTGCCATCATGCGCAGGTCCTCCAGCACGTCGTCCTCGTCGCACTCCGGGCGCACCGCCCCGGTCAGCTCTCCCCGCATGGCGGCGCAGCTGGCCCGTTCCTCGGGCAGCAGCCCGTTCATGCCCCCCAGCATCATTTCCCGCGTCAGGTGGATTTCCCCGGGCGTCAGGCCGGATAAGGTGCTGAGCAGCTTATCCGGGTCCGCCAGGCCCGGATGCAGAAGCAAAATTTCTCCCTGAGGCGTTTCCATGTAATCAAAGGCGGCGCGGAGATACCGGGCCACCAGCAGCCGGGCCACGGGGCTGTCCTCCCCCTTCCATTCCCGGCGGAAATGATCCATAGGCACCGCCGCGTGCAGGAAGCCGGAAAGATACAGAAGGGAATGGAGGGTAGCGTCAAAGGAAAAGATCAGCTGCCGTATCCGGGCGTAATCCGGGGCGGACATGGCGCGGGTCAAAGGCTCCAGCAGGGAAGACGACAGGCGCAGCACCGCGCTTTCATCCTCCACGATCTCCAATGTGCACCAAAGGCGGGAAATCAAGGCCTCCGCCGCGCTGATCTCCTCCCAGCTCCAAAGGGGCGTTTCCCCGCCGCCCATCAGCATGCGCTTGACCAAATCATCCTCCCGGGGGGATAAAAAGCAGGCCTCCCGGGGCAAATACGTTTCCACCAGCGTCCGCATTTCATCCGCCGGCAGCACCCGATCCCGGTGCTCCCTGGCGTAAAAAGACATGGCGAACAGCCGGGCGCTTTCATCCTCGCATAAATCTGAAAAGATATCCTTCGTGGGGCAGCGGGACAGCCGATCCTGACAGGCCTCCAATTGCCTTTCCCGCAGCACGCTCATAACCTTATCGCTCCATTGCTCTCTGCCGCCGGCGATCGTACGCAGCAATCCCTCATCGCCCCTTTCCCCGTAAAGCAGCGCGCTTCCTCTTCCGTGCGCTTACCTCAAATTATACAGGCATTTATAGGCCTGTCAACCTTTTTTGACAGGATTCCCAGCACAGGAGGAATTTAGGGGAAGAAAATACGGAAGGCAAAGGGAAGAGGATGGCGGTTTATATCTCTCATTCATTGATCCGTTTTTCCCTTTTCGCTTTTTATTTTTACCCTTCCGCCATCCGCCGCATTTCCTCCTCCGAAATGACGGGAATGCCCAGACTTTGGGCCTTCGTCAGCTTGCTGCCCGCGTTTTCCCCCGCCACCACATACGCCGTTTTCCGGCTGACAGAGGAGGCCGCCGTGCCGCCGTTTTGCCGGATGAACTCCTCCGCCTGCTGGCGGGAGAAGGTGGGCAGGGTGCCCGTCACCACCAGCGTCATGCCGCTGAAGAAACCGCCGGATTGCTTCGTTTCCGCCTGGGGCGTCACCCCTGCCGCCAGAAGGCGCTGGATCATGCTTTGATTTTCCGGGAAGGAGAAAAAGTCAATGACGCTTTGGGCCACGACGTCCCCCACCTCGTCGATCGCCAGCAGCGCTTCCATGTCCGCGGACCGAACCTTCTCCAGCGTGCCGAAATGCTCCGCCAGGTCCCGGGCGGTGCGGCGCCCGATATTGGGAATGCCAATAGCCAGCAGGAAGCGGGAAAGCCGGCAATGCTTGCTGGCCTCCAGGGCGTCCAGCAGGTTCTGGGCCCGCTTATCCTGAAAGCCCTCCAGCGCCTGCAATTGATCCAGCGTCAATCGGTACAGGTCCGCCGCGTCCCGGACGCCCAGCTGATCGTAGAGCAGATCCGCCGTTTTTTCGGAAAAGCCGGTGATGTCCATAGCGTCCCGGGAGGCGAAATGGGAAAGCCGCGCCACCGCCTGAGGCCGGCAGGATTCCCGGTTCAGGCAATACAGGTTGGCCCCCCGTTCCGTGACGGGCCCGCCGCAGGCGGGGCACCTGTCCGGCGGCAGGATGGGGGCCCCCGCGTCCCCCTCCTCCACCCGGCCCATGATCTCCGGGATCACGTCATTGCTGCGGCGGATCCACACCCGGCAGCCCAGGGTCAGGCGCTTCCTTTGAATGTCTCCGTAGTTATTCAGCGTGGCTTTCTTCACCGTCACCCCGGCGAAATCCACCGGCGATACGTGGGCCAGGGGGGTCAGCTTTCCCGTTCTGCCCAGTTCCCAGGTGACGCTTTCCAGGGTGGCGGTGCTTTCCTCCGCCGCGAATTTATAGGCCACCGCCCACCGGGGGAATTTATCGGTGTAGCCCATCATCTCCCGGGTGCGCTGATCCATCACCTTCACTACCGCCCCGTCGATGAGGAAATCCAGGCTGGCCCTGTCCTCCTCGATCCTTCGGATCAGGGCCATGACCCCCTCCCGGGAGGAGGCGGTCTCAAAGTACGGGCTCACGGGAAAGCCCTGCTCCCGAAGGAAGGCCACCATGCCAATCTGATCGTGATAGGGCGGATCGTCAATGGTGCCCACCTGGTAAAAATACGCCGTCAGGTTCCTCTTCGCCGTCACCGCCGGGTCCAGGTTCCGCAGGGCCCCCGCTGCGGCGTTCCGGGCGTTTTTCAGGGGCTCCTCCGCCGTTTCGTTGTATTTTTTTAAGGCGCTCAGGCGCATGATGCATTCGCCCTGCACCTCGATTTTCCCCTGGAAGGGGATGGAGAGGGGCACGTTTTTCACCGTTTTCGCCTGGGGCAGGATCGCCTCCCCCACCTCCCCGTTTCCCCGGGTGGCTGCCTGGGTCAGCACCCCGCCTTCGTAGGTCAGGTTCAGCGTCAATCCATCGAACTTATATTCCACGCCGTAGGTGAGCTTCGGCAGGGAAGCATCCTGGCTCCACAGCTTTTCCGTGCGGTCAAACCAGGCGTTCAATTCCTCCTCGCTCTGGGCCTTATCCATGCTCCAAAGCCTTGTGATATGCCGATGCTGGCGGAAAGCGGAAAGGGGCTCGCCGCCCACCCGCTGGGAAGGGGAATCGGGCAGCACGGTGCCCGTTTCCTTTTCCATTTTCAGCAGCTGATTGTAAAGCCCGTCCCATTCCATATCCGAAATCACGGGGGCGTCCAGCACGTAATAGGCATAGGCCGTCTGATTCAGGTAATCCACCAGTTCCCGCATGCTTTCAAACTGCTTCACAGGCCGCATCCTCCCTTGAATAAGCGCTTCCCCAGCAGGGGAGCCTTATTCTTCCTCGATTTTTACGATGGGCGCGATGGAGAGGGAAAACTCCTTGGTGCCGTAGGCGGTGAAGGCGATGGCGATCCTTTCGTCCGCCCCGCTGCCCTTCACCTGCTGCACCGTGCCTTCCCCAAACTTGCGGTGCAGCACCCGGTCGCCGGGGCGGAACACCGCCGCCTTGGGGGCCACGCTGCGGCCCAGGGAGGGCACGAAGCCCTTCTGCACCCCGGGGATATTCAGGGCCCCTTTGCTGCCCGCCGCCATGCCCGGCGTGCCGAAGCTCAGGTTCCGGGGCTTTTCCGATCGGCTGGGCGTCGGGGCGGGGACCGCGGGGCCGGCAAAGCCCTGCCGCTGGGCGGAGGCCCATTCATCCATGAGAAGCCTTTCCGGGATCTCTTTAATGAAGGGAGAGGGTGGGTTATGGGTGATCTGGTTAAAGATCATCCGCCGCCGGGCGAAGGAAAGGTACAGCCGCTTCTTCGCCCGGGTGATGCCCACATAGCATAATCTTCGCTCCTCCTCCATCCGCTTTTCCTCCATCACGGACCGCATGGAGGGAAAGATGCCCTCCTCCATGCCGGAAAGGAACACCGCGTCAAATTCCAGGCCTTTGGCGGAGTGCAGCGTCATCAAGGTCACGTACTGGGGCGCGTCCTCCTGCCGGTCCAGATCGGTCACCAGGGCCACGTTTTCCAAAAACGCTTCCAGGGATTTATCCTCCGACTGGTTTTCAAATTCCTTGGCGGCCCCGGCAAATTCCAGCAGGTTTTCCAGCCTGGTTTCCGCTTCCTCGTTTCCCTCGATCTCATACTGAGCCCGCAGGCCCGTTTCCCTGAGCACCGCTTCCACAAATTCGGACAGGGTCATGGTATCCTTGAGGGCGGTCAGGCGCATGAGCAGCAGCGCAAACTCGCTGATGCACTTCCGGGGACGGGAGGACAGGCTCTCCGGCGGGTCGCTGATGACGGAATAGAGGGGCAGCCCCTCCTCCCGGGCGTGATCCTGCAAAACCGTCACCGTGCTGTCGCCGATGGAGCGCTTGGGGATGTTGATGATCCGAAGCAGGGATACGTCGTCCGCCGGGTTCACCATCAGCCGCAGGTACGCCAGCGCGTCCCGCACCTCCTTGCGGTCGTAAAACCGGGTGCCCCCGAAAATCTTGTAAGGGATACCGGCCCGGGAGAACATTTCCTCAATGACGCGGCTCTGGGCGTGCATGCGGTAAAGCACCGCGATCTGGGACAGGGGCGTATCCTGCTGCTTTTGCAGCTTACGCACCTGCTCGCAGATCCAGGCGGCTTCCTCCCGCTCGTCCCCGGCGCTGTACAGGCGGATCTTTTCCCCCTCCCCCGCGTCGGTCCACAGCGCTTTTTCCTTCCTTCCCACGTTGTGGGCGATCACCTGATTGGCGGCGTCCAGGATGTTGGCGGTGGAACGGTAATTCTGCTCCAGTTTTATCACCTTGGCGTCGGGAAAATCGCTTTCAAAATCCAGGATATTGCGGATATCCGCCCCGCGCCAGCCATAGATGGATTGGTCGTCGTCCCCCACCACGCACAGGTTTCTGTGCTCCTGGGTGAGCAAACGGACAAACGTATATTGGGCGGTATTGGTATCCTGGTATTCATCCACGTGCACATACTGAAACCGCTGCCGGTAGTAATCCAATACCGGCGGATGATCCACGAACAGCTGCAGCGTTTTATTCAGCAGGTCGTCAAAATCCAGGGCGTTGGCAGCCCGGAGACGCTCCTCATAATAGCAAAAAAGATCGTGGAACTGCTGGCTCTGGTAATCCTTCAGCGATTCCTGAAACCATTCGTCCGGCGTCAGCATCTTGTTTTTGGCGTCGGAAATCTTGCCCCGGATCTCCTTGGGCGGCAGACGGCTTTCATCCAGGGAAAGGCGCTTGATCCCATCCTTGATGACCCGAAGCTGGTCATCGTCGTCGTATATGGTAAAGGACCTTTGATACCCAAGTTTTTCGATATCCCGCCGCAGGATGCGGACGCAGACGGAATGGAACGTGCCGATCCACATATCATTGGCGTCCTGGCCCACCAGCTTTTCCACCCTTGCCGTCATTTCCCGGGCGGCTTTGTTGGTAAAGGTCAGCGCTAAAATATGCCACGGCAATACCCCGTGGTCAATCAGATTGGCGATGCGGTAGGTCAGCGTGCGGGTCTTGCCGCTGCCCGCCCCCGCCAAAATCAGCACAGGCCCCTCCAGCGTTTCCGCCGCCCTGCGCTGCATGGGGTTGAGCGCTTCCAAATTCATGTATTCCCCTCGTTTCCTTCTTTACTCCGGGCGATCGCCAGGCGATACCCGTCCGCCCCATACACCAGGCTGCGGTTCACCCGGCTGATGGTGGCGGTGCTGGCCCGGGTGATCTCGGCGATCTGGGCGTAGGTGAGCCCCTGATCCAGCAGCAGCGCCACGTCATAGCGCTGCACCATGCTGTTGATCTCCTGAATGGTGCACAGGTCCTCCAGGAAGGCCATGACCTCCTCCCGGGTATGCAGCCGCAGGATCGCGTCCAGCAGCTTGGTGGCGTCGTCATGCTTCAAGCCCATCGCCCTCTTTCCCTATACTTTCATGCTTTAGTATATCACAGAACGGCAGAAAATGAAAGTGAAAAAACGGGGAGAAAAGCCGGGAGAAAAAAACGAAAAACCGGGGGAGACCGCTCTTTGAAGCCAAAGAAAGGTCTCCCCCGGCCCCCTTCCGGGAAAGCAGATCGGGAAAGAGAAGGATGCCAAGAGGCTTGCCCGCGTCTCCCGTTTATCCATTGCCCTCCCAGAACCAATCAAGCGGCGTCAGGCAAAGAGACCCGTCCCGCATCATCACGATCCATTGTCTGGTATCCTGCCGGATGCCGATGATCTGCGCCCAGCCGTCGATTTCAAAATCCGCTTCGCCTTTGCCGTCGATGCGCTGAGGATGGCGGTTCTGCGCCTCTTCCCGGGTCATCAGCTCCGGGAACGCCTGGGTCACCCGGCGAAGCTGATCCCCGAAGGCCAGGTATTCCTTCATCATCCAGCCCTCCAGGCTGTTTTTCCCCAGCCCGATGCGCACCCGTGCCCAGTCCCCCCTCTCCTCCAGCACCTGGAGAGGGGTGCCGTTATAGAATTTCCCCAGGGAATCGCCGTTTTTGCTGGGCTCGGAGCGCAGGTGAAGCCGATCCTGGGGGGTGGGGTTTTTCACCGCGGCCCAGCCCACCGTATCCATCTGCGCCGCCGCCTGCTCCCCGGACGCCGGCAGCGCGTTCAGATCCGATTCAAATAAATCGGCAAAGGCAGGCGTGCCGTAGGCATAGACATTGCTGTACAAGCCCTGCCATTCCGTCATTACCCCGTACCAGAGGATGCTGTAATCCCCCTCCTCCGCCCAGGCCCAGGTCATGCGCCACGCCCCGTCCGCCTGGCGCTGAAAGCCGCATTGGCAGTTCCTTTCTCCCGCCATCCATTCCATACCCAGTTCGTCGTCCCCACTGTGAAACAGATCCAGCCGGCATTTTTCAGGCAAAGGCTTGCTCTCCTTTACCTGCCAGCCGCCGTTTGCGTCCGGCTCCGCCAGGGCGATATAACGCCGCCCGTCCCGCTCCGTCAGGACCAGCAGCCCGTTTCGCTGCAGATCGTTTTCGATGATCCTTCCCTGAATGGGGATGGCTTCCCGGTCCCAGGCATCCTGGGTCAAAAAGGTGCTGCCGTAGCCGCTTGCATCCAGCAGCGTTTTCATATCCTCCGTCTCCATTCGCCTGAGGAAGCCTTCGGACAGCGGCACCGACAGGGATTCCGTTTTCCCCGTCACATCCTTCCCGCTTGCCAGCGTCAGGCGGCAGAGCGTTAAGCGCCCGTCTTCGATGCGGTAAAAGGCGGCCCAGGCCTCGGTGCCGCTGTTGAACATTTCGTAATACCCCAGCGTCCACCCCGGCATCGCAGCCTGGGCCTGCGCTTTCCCGATGCCCGCCCGGGCCCGCATCTCCTCCGGGGTTTTGGGGAGGGAATCAAAATCACTCAGCCAGACCTCCATTTCGTCCCCAAAGGCCACCTCGACAGGCGCGCCGCCGCCGTCGGGCGTGAATACCGCCGCATGGTCCCGTACCTCCACCGTGCCCTTCCAGGCGCTGCCATCCCGCCAGCCGGTCAGCAGGAAGCCTTCTCCCCGGCTTTCATATCGCATCCAGGCGTCCAGGCTGGGGCTTGCCACCCGGAAAGCCGTATCCCCTTCCCGCTCCAGATACGTGTCCGCCGCGCAGGGCCAGTTGGTCCCGCTCCAATAGGAAGCCCATTCGCCGGAGGGCATCTTTCTGTATCCTTGCATCCAGCCAAAGCTTTGGGCGATCAGGCACCAATCGCTGCCCTCCGCGTCCTGAATATTGATGATGTCGGCAATGTCCTCCAATCCACCCTGCCGGCTCAGATACGCTTCCCGCACCGCCGGAGGCAATTCCTCCTCCGCCAGTCCCGTCACCGCCAGGGTCAAGGCCGCCCAGGGGCTGATCGCCGCCAGGGCAGCGATCACAAGCACCGCCGTCACCCATTTCTTCATGCTCCCACCTCCCAAATCCTTTCACCCATTATGACGCGGAGAGGGCCGCGAATGTTTCATCTTTCACAAAAAAATACGGCCCCCTCTCCTGCGGAAGGGGCCGATTGTTACTGCACCGTCAAATACTGCGCCAATACGTAGCCGTGGATGCCGTGGGCCTCGATCTCATACCAGCCATCGGCAAAGGAGAGCACCGTCACCTCCGTGCCGGTTTCCCATTGGGCCACGATCCAGCTGTTTTTATCCGCTTTACAACGGACGTTGACGGTGGTGCTGCCGTTGGTTTTGCCCCTGTAGCTCAGCAGCCCCGTGCCCTGGGCCTCCGTCGGCGCGAAAAACTGCATGCTGGTGTTTTTTACATAGCCAGCCGTTCCCTTGTAATCCACCTTGGCGTAAACTTCCCCCGCCTCCAGCACCTGAACGATCACCCCGGCCTTGCAGTTTTTCAGCAGCTTGGCGCTTTCCTTGGGACCCTTCCGCAGGGCGGCGTGGCCCGTATTGGGGGCAAAGATCACCGCCAGACGCTGATCCTGAGGCGCGCCAGCGATGTGGAGGGGCGCGGCGGTGGGCTCCGTCCGATCCGGCGCCGTTCGATTCGCCATGCCGGAGGAGGATTGACGCGGCGCAGGGACCGCCGTCGCCGCTTCTTGAACGGGAGCCGCTGTGCTTGCAGGAGCCGCCGCAACGGCGGAGCTACTGCCGTAGGAGGACGCGCCGGACAGGTACTTGGCCTTCACCCAGCCCTTCCAGCCGCCGAAGGTGATGTAGCCGTATCCGTCCCGCCATTCGTGCACCGCCACCAGGATGCCCGCCCCCGCCGTGAGGATTCCGATATCCTCGGCATCCCCGGGATTGGCGTAGAGGGGCACCGGGGCCATGTAATCCCCCACCAGATAGCGGTAGGATACGTTTTTCTGATCCTTTTCCGCCGTTCCCTCTGGCAGCTTGCTTACCAGATCGCTGTTTTTCACCCAGCCGTAGGTGCTGCCGAACTGGATATAGGTATAGCCCTTTTCCTGCATGTTGGTAACGGCGACCTTGCTGCCGTTCTCCAGCGTGCCCGTCACCCCGTCAAAGCCGTAGCGCAGCAGGTCCACATGCCCTGCGGGGTTATAGGCGTACTGATAATAGATCACCGAACGGTCGGGGTCTTTCAAGAACGCGGAATCGCCGTAAGCGTCCCCGATGCTGTGATCGGTGATGGATTCCGGCATCGGCGCGGGAGTAGGGGCTGACGCGGGCACTTCGCTTCTATCCAAGGCCGCTTTCACATCGTATTCCACCGTGCCCTCCGCTATTTTTTTCTCATAGTCCGGGTCATTTTCGTGCACCAGATCCGCCATGCCGTCCGATCTTCTCACAACAGAAGCGGCGTCAGCCAAGCTTACTTCCGTGTATCCGCTTTTCTTAACGCCATCAATCATATAAGTGATTTTTTTCCAATTTCCCTGGGAACCTGTATTTACGATTACATAGGTTCCTGCAGGTATATGATCGATTAGCACATGATCCAGATTACTGTTGTTATAAACGTCTGCATCGGCAGCCGTCTTTCTATAGCATTGCAGTTCAAATTCCTGCTGGGTCTCGGCTCCGGCAAAGGCGGGAATCCCGTAGATGAGCGCCAGTATCAGGCAAAGCGTCATTGACAATCTTTTCATGTTTCTCCTCCTTCTTGGCAGGCACTTGGGCCTGCTTCGGATCGGCTCGGTTTTCAATCAGGCCCGGGCGGGAGAGCGCTCATCCTGCCGGTTTTTTCAAATTGACCGATCCTTACCCATAATGACGTTTGAGATCGGCTAAATGTTTCAGTAAAATTAAAATTTCTGAAATATTTTTGTAATAATTTGAGTTTGCTAATAAACAGCCCCATTAAGAAGCCATCATATAGGCAAATCAGCTTATAGATATCCGCGCAAGTCAAATCAGCTCTCGTAGGGGCGGCTATCAGCCGCCCCTACGGATGACGAACGATCAATGTGTATATCAATACACCTTTTACAAAACAATCTGTCTGTATGAAAGCGCTTAGTTGATCGTTTCCCCCGTCAGCGCCTTCCAGGCGTTGCGGAGGGTCACTTGATTGTTGACCCCGTAATTGGGGTCGTTTTTCTGGGCTTCCGCCATATCCCGGAGGAAATGGACGCACAGGTGGCCCCCGAAGCCGTTATCGGCAATGGTGCCGTAGAGGTGGGGGCGGTTGTGCATGGTCGCCATGGTCCATTGCCCGGAGGGCAGCTTCACATACACGGGATGGATATTCCAGGAGGTTGAACCGAAGGACTTATTCATGATCTGGGTATCCTGCCAGGTGGCGGGCTGGCTGTCCGCGTGGCGGCCCAGGGAATAGAATACCAGCGTCCAGCCCAGGCCTGTGTTGGGGTCATAGACGGTAAAGCTCTGCCCCGCCTTCACGGCAGGCTTGATCTCGTTCTGCCAATGCAAAAGCTTCAGTTGGCTCACCGCCGGTGCGGTCATTTTCCCCGCGTCGGCGGGCAGGGCGCTGACCGGGGTGGAATAGGGCTTGCCCCCGCCGCCGTGGAGCACCTGGCGGGTCAGGCCGTCGGCAATGCCGCTGATCACCAGGGAATTCCGCTGCTGGAAGGCCACCACCGCGTTGTGGGTGCCCACGTCGTAGGTGCCGTTCACGGTCACGGGATAGCCCAGGGCTTTCAGGTCGCTTTGCAATTGTTTTACCCCGTCCCCCGTATCGTCGATGCGCAGCGTGGCATAGGAAAGGGGCGCGTCGGAGGCGGCCCGGGCGCTGCCGCTTTTCAGGATGGAAAAGGTCTGGCTGCCTGCCAGGCCGTCGGCGGTGAGGCCGTTTTTCGTCTGAAAGGCCTTCACGGCGGCAAAGGTGGCGTCGTCATACACGTTGGTGGCGGCGAGGGCATACCCCAGGGAAATCAAACGCTCCTGCACCCAGGTCACGTCCGCCCCCGTCATGCCTTTTTTCAGCACCCGGGTAAAAGCGGAGGGGTCCTCGTCCTGGGGCTCGTTTTCCGTGATTTCCGCGCTGCCCAGCACTGTAATAAACCGGCTCATCACATAGCCTTTCATCCCGTTATAAACGACGCTGCTCCAGGCGTCCCCCTTCGCGAGCACCGTGATCGCCGCGGCGTTGGGCAATTGTGCGATCACCCGGGCGGTATCGGAGGGGGCTTCCCGCAAATTCAGCGTGCCCCCGGAGGTCGTCACCAGTCCCACGCCGGAGGCCCCCACGATGACGGGAGCGGCGGTGGGCGCAAGGGTGGGCAGGGGCGTGGGGCTGGCAGCAGGGGCGGCGGTGGGCGTCAGAGTGGGGGCGGTAAAAACGGGAGATGCGCCGAAATTCAAAAACTTGCTCATCACATACCCGCTGACTCCCAGATATATGACGCCGCACCAGCTGTCTCCCCGGGCCGTCACGGTGACGTAAGCCCCCTGGGGGATCGTCAGGCGCACCTTGGCGTTATCCCGTGGTGCTTCCCGCAGGTTCAGCGAGCCGCCGGGCGTTGCCACCTGAGCGGTGAGCTGACCTATGGGCGTGATGGGCTGCGCCGTCGGCGCGGCAGCAGGAACAGGCGTAGCGGCGCTGTCCCCCGGGAAACGGAGAAATTGGGTCATCACATAGCCCGTCAGCCCGTCATAATACACGGCGCACCAGGCAGCGCCCCGGCTGGTGACGGTGAGGGACGCGCCAAAGGGGATGGTGGCGATCACGTCGGCGCTGCCGGATGCGCGCCTGCGTAAATTCAATGAGCCCCCGGTGGTGCTCACCACGGCGGGGACGCCGCTGATATCGGCAGGCGCAGGGGCGGCGGTCGGGGCCGGGGCAGCGGAGGCCGCCTGGGCAAAGCCCGGGGCCAGGGAATACAATAGCTCCAGCGTCTTATTCCCCGCCACGCCGTCCACCGTCAGATCGTGCTTCCGCTGAAAGGCCTTCACCACCCGTTCGGTGGCGGGGCCGTATTTGCCGTCGGTTTCGATCCCGTAATTGAGCGAGGCAAGCGCCTGCTGCATGATGAGCACCTGCTGGCCCGACGCCCCTTTTTCCAATTTATCATAGGCCAGCGCGCTCTGCCACAGGCAGCACAGCACCAGCGTCAGGCAGCAAAGCCGCTTCCATCGCCCTGCGTGTTTCATCGGGAACGCCTCCTTGCTTCGGTGCAAATCATGTCATAATTATATATTATTATTCCGAAAATGTAAACTATTATTACGAATTTGTTACAATTTACATATTTCATCCCTTTTTTTGCCCGTCATTTCTCTGCTTTGTTCATTGCCCGGAAAAGAGGGATGTGATATGATAGGAGGCGGTGGAAACCACAAGGAGGGTCTTTCTTTCATGGGAGCTTATACGCGCTGTGATTTAGGGGATGTGACGCCGCTGTGCATGCCCTGGGCGGAGGAAAGGGGCCTGCTGGAGCCCGTGTTTTCGGCCCGGGCGGCGGAGCTGTCGCTGGAATTGGCTGCCAGCGCTTACCATATGGATATGGCGGCCTGGCGGGAAGCGGGGTGGGGCGATCTATCCTATCTGACGGATAATACGCTGCTCACCGGTCCCTCCGCCAACGGGGGCACCGGGGGCGGCTTTTCCGCGGTGATGAGCGATTATTACCAGCGCATGGCCCGTTCCCGCATCCGCCGCATGAACCCGGTGACCCAGCTATTGGGCACCCTTCGCCAAAGGGAGGGCAGCGATACCTGCAAAGCGGTGGTGATGGCCCACCCGGCTCCCGGAGGCCGCTATCTCATCGCCATCGGCTTTATGGGCACGGGCAGGCGGGTGTTCGATTGGATATCCAATTTCCGCCTGGCGAACGAAAGCGGCATGCACCTGGGCTTTTTACAGTTGACAGAGGAATTTGAGCGCAACTGCGACCAGATCGTATTTCCCGATACCGCCCGGGCCCTGGGCCAGGAAAAGCTGACGCTTTCCGATATCCTTTTGGAATGCCGCCGGGCGGACAGCCGCTTCCACCTGTGGCTGGCGGGGCACAGCCAGGGCGGCGCGGTGATGCAGTTATTTGCCTGGCGGGCGGTGCGGAAGGGGCTTTTGCGCCAGCAGCTCATCGGCTACGGCTTCGCCTCCCCCAGCGTGTTTTACGAGCGCCCGGAAAACGATCTCATGGCCCTGCCCCTGTTCCATATCATCAACGCCGACGATGTGATCCCCCGGGTGGGCGCCCGGCTGCATGTGGGGCGCTGCCGGGTGGCGACGCCGGATGACAGGATGCGGGGCAATTGCTACCGGGGGCAATGGAGCGACCCGGTCTTTCGCTCGGTGATGCTGTCCCTCTATCTGATCCGGGACAGCGCATCCGCCCTTCTGTGGGTGCAGGCCCTGCTGGAAGCGCTGGAGGATCTGCCCGGAGAGGAATCCGTTTCCGTACTGAATCATTTACTGGGAAAGGCGCTGCCCGAGCGGGTGCTCACCGCCCTGGACGGCCGCATCGACGCGGTGCTGCGTTCCCTGATCCAGAAAACCGCCCGGGGCTACGCCCTGTCAACCGGCGGCGCAGCCCCTGCCGACGCCCGGATCGCTCCCCTGCGTCTGCGGATCAAATCCCTCATGGAGCGCTTCGGAGCCCGGGCCTTCGGCAAGGCCCTGAGCCAGGCCCTGGCCCTGCCCCACAAGCTGATCTGCGCCGATCCCGCCTTGGGCGAGGGGGCCTATCAGTACGCGGTGAACCATTGCCTGCCCGCCCTGCGGCAGCAGCTATGGCACGGCCCGGCGATCTCCGCCGCCCATCCCCGGCGGCCCGGAAAGCATCGGCAGCCGTCCCGGCCCGCCTTCCGCCGTCCCGCCGGCAGCCGACGCAGAAAAACATAAAAAGGCGCCTGCCTTACGCTTGTAAGGCGGGTTTTTGCATGTTATAATGATGAATGGCTTGTGAGCCAAAGGAGATGCGTCATGTTTTTAGCCGACGGATGGAAGGATTTTCAGGTGCTGGATACCGGCTCCGGGGAGAAGCTGGAGCGCTGGGGGGATTATATCCTGGCCCGGCCCGATCCCCAGGTGATCTGGCCCCGGACGGAGGAGGGCCTATGGCAGAAGGCCCACGCCCGCTATCTCCGCAGCGATCGGGGCGGCGGCACATGGGATTTCCATAAAACACTGCCGGAAAAATGGGTCATCTCCTACGGCGAGCTAAAATTCTATGTCCGTCCCACCGGCTTTAAGCACACCGGCCTTTTCCCGGAGCAATCCGCCAACTGGGACGCCATGGCGAAGCTTCTGAAAAACCGTCCGGGGGCCAAGGTGCTGAACCTGTTTGCCTACACCGGCGGGGCCTCCCTGGCCTGCGCCGCGGCGGGGGCCCACGTGACCCACGTCGATGCCGCCAAGGGCATGGTGCTCTGGGCCAAGGAAAACCGAGCATTATCCCGCCTGCCGGAGACCAGCTTCCGCTTCATCGTGGAGGACGCCCTGGCCTTCGTCCGCCGGGAGATACGCCGGGGCAATCGTTACGACGGCATCGTGATGGACCCGCCCAGCTACGGACGGGGGCCCAGCGGCGAGGTATGGAAGCTGGAAAACGAGCTGTATGGCCTTGCGGACACCTGCGCCCAGGCGTTATCCGATGAGCCCCTCTTCTTCTTCATCAACAGCTACACCACCGGGTTCCAGCCCGCGGTATTGCAAAACATCCTGGCGAAAACCGTCGTTTCCCGCTTCGGCGGCGAAATCGATGCGGAGGAGCTGTGCCTCCCCGTTCGCTCCGGCGGCGTCCTTCCCTGCGGGGCCACGGGCCGCTGGATGAGGGAACGGTAGTTTTCAGGGGAGACCGAAGCGGTCCTCCCGGGCCCTCTCCCAAAACCGATTCGGGGAAAAGATAAAAAAATGCGGGTGTGCCCGTGCTGCGAATGCAGAGGCGGCAATCTGCCGCCCGCTGGAGGTAATCTGATGGAAAAGCCCACCATTCTCTACGAAGACAATCACGTGATCGTGGCGGTGAAGCCCCAGAACCTGCTGACCCAGGGGGACGATACCGGCGACGATAACCTGCTGGACCAGGTCAAGGCCTACGTGAAGGAAACCTACAACAAACCCGGCGAGGCCTTTATCGGCCTGGTGCACCGCATGGATCGGCCCGTGGGGGGCCTGCTGGTCTTTGCCCGCACCAGCAAAGCTGCCTCCCGCCTGAGCGATCAGGTGCGGCTGCACGAGCTGAACCGGCAATACGTCGCCATCGTGGAGGGCGAAACGCCGGATCAGTTTTCCTATGTGGATTACCTGGCGAAGGACCCGGACAAGAACCTTGTCACCGTGCTGCCCTCCTACTTAAAGCTTCAGGGCAAGGAGGCCATCCTTCACGGACGCACCGTAGCCCGGCGGGACGGCCTCAGCCTGGTGGCGATTCAGTTAGAAACGGGCCGGGCGCACCAGATCCGGGTGCAGATGCAGCACGCGGGGCATCCCTTATGGGGCGATCACCGCTACGGCAACGGCAAGGGCAGGGAACAGATCGCCCTGTGGGGCATGCGCCTCTCCTTCGCGCACCCCATCACCCAGGAGCAGATGCTCTTCATCGCTCCCGTCCCGGAGGAAAAGCCCTGGCTGCTCTTTGAGCGGGAGCTTCGCGGCCTGGAAACCGTGTGGCCCCAGATCAGGCCCGTCATCGAACGGACAGAATAAGGCGAGGGCACCATGAGCAATCCTGTCACCTTTGAGCTTTTGCACGTCTGCAAGCAATCCGGGGCCCGGCTGGGCGTTCTGCATACGCCCCACGGGGACATCCCCACCCCCATTTACATGCCCGTGGGCACCCAGGCCACCGTGAAGGCCATGACCCCCCGGGAAATGGAGGAAATAAACGCCAAGATCATCCTCTCCAACACCTATCACCTGCACCTGCGCCCCGGGGAGGGCATCGTGCGGGAGGCTGGCGGATTGCATGATTTTATGGACTGGCACCACCCAATTCTCACCGACAGCGGCGGGTTCCAGGTCTTTTCCCTCTCGGAGCTTCGCAAGATCACGGAGGAAGGCGCCGCCTTCCGCAGTCATCTGGACGGCAGCAAGCAATTCATTTCCCCCGAAATCTCCATGGATATCCAGGAAGCCCTGGGCAGCGATATCGCCATGGCCTTCGACGTATGCTCCCCCTATCCCTGCGACCATCGGACCGCGGAGGAGGCCATGCACCGCACTCACCGCTGGGCGGAGCGCTGCAAAAAGCATCATACCCGATCCGATCAGGCGCTGTTCGGCATCGTGCAGGGCGCGTTCTACGAGGACCTGCGCATCGAGTCCGCCAAGACGTTAGCGGATATGGATTTCCCCGGCTACGGCATCGGCGGCCTTTCGGTGGGCGAGCCCAAGCCCGTCATGTACGAAATGCTGGAAAAGATCGAGCCCTACATGCCCAAGGAAAAGCCCCGCTACCTCATGGGCGTGGGCACGCCGGATTGCTTCCTGGAGGGCATCCTCCGAGGCATCGATATGTTCGATTGCGTTTTGGCGACCCGCATCGCCCGGAACGGCACCTGCTTTACCAGGCGCGGTCGGTTGGTTGTGCGCAACGCCGCCTGCGCCCACGATTTTGCCCCCATTGAGGAGGGCTGCGACTGCTACGCCTGCCGGCATTTTTCCCGGGCCTATATCCGCCACCTGCTCAAGGCGGAGGAGATCACCGGCGGGCGCCTCACCTCCATCCACAACCTGCGCTTCCTCATCCGCATGATGGAAGAAATACGGGAAGCCATCGCCCAGGACCGCTTCCTGGACTATCGGAAGGAATTCTACGAAAAATACGATATGACCAGGAATTTTTAGGAACATGAGACAGCCGGGGAAAACCACTCTTTTGAGGCAAAAGAGCGGTTTCCCCCAGACCCCTTTCCGAGAAAACCAATTGGAACAAACTGATTTTTCTTTTCAGCAATTTCCCCGCATAATTGAGGAGAGAATGGGCAACCTGATTACCGGGACAGGGAGCGCACCGCTTGCAGCCGAATCCGGCCTTGCCAACGCGCTGCCGTGTGTCTCAGGAGAGCATACCGAACGCGGTGCGCTCTCCTTTTCTTATCTGCCTATTCACAGGAGGTATAGCGTGGGCTTTTAAGCATCGGTCGTGCCCACTTCTCCATGATTGAGACAGGCAGCAAAAGCGTCGGCATCGAAACGTGATGCCAGCTTGCCAACGTCATGGATAATCCTATGAGCACGCTGTTTTCATTTTTCGATACAGGCCGTTTTTCAGCATGAAAAAGCCGCCGGATCGCTCTGGCGGCATTTGACTTGTTTTCAGTTATTTGGCGTATTCCGTGCTGCGGGTTTCCCGGATCACGTTCACGCGGATCTGACCGGGATATTCCATTTCCTTTTCGATGCGCTTGGCGATTTCCTTCGCCAGCACCTTGGTGCCCTCGTCGGTGACATCCTCGGGCTTCACCATGATGCGCACTTCCCGGCCGGACTGGATGGCGAAGCACTTCTCCACGCCCTTGAAGGAATTGGCGATCTCCTCCAGCTTGGTGAGGCGCTTGATGTAATTCTCCAGGGATTCGCGGCGGGCGCCGGGCCGGGCGGCGCTGATGGCGTCCGCGGCCTGCACCAGCACGGCTTCCACCGTCTGGGGCTCCACGTCGTTGTGGTGGGCCAGGATGGCGTGGATCACATCCGGGCTCTCGTTGTATTTCCGGGCCAGCTCGCCGCCCAGGGATACGTGGGTGCCCTCCTGCTCGTGATCGACGGCCTTGCCGATATCGTGCAAAAGGCCCGCCCGCTTGGCAAGGGCCACGTCCGCGCCCAATTCCGCCGCCATCAGGCCCGCCAGGTGGCTCACCTCAATGGAGTGCTTGAGCACGTTTTGCCCGTAGCTGGTGCGGAACTTCATCCGGCCCAGCAGCTTCACCAGTTCGGGATGGATGCCATGCTGGCCCGTTTCAAATACAGCCTGCTCCCCGGCCTCCCGGATCTGGTTATCCACTTCCTTCTTGGCCTTTTCCACGCATTCCTCGATGCGGGCCGGGTGGATGCGCCCGTCCATGATCAGCTTTTCCAGCGCCACGCGGGCGATCTCGCGCCTTACGGGATCGAAACCGGAGATGATCACGGCTTCGGGGGTGTCGTCGATTATCAGGTCCACGCCGGTAGCGGTCTCGAGGGCGCGGATGTTCCTGCCTTCGCGGCCGATTATG
>CAJOPV010000203.1 GCA_905236495.1 uncultured Christensenellaceae bacterium | reverse complement strand
GACGGGGCTGTATTTTCCCCAAAGCCTGCCGGAAGGCTATGGCCTTTCCTATCTGGAGCAGAAGGAGGGGCGGCATACGGCGGCTTATACCCTGAACGGGCGGGAGCTCATGTTTACCGAGTATGATTCCGCCCAGAGCCTTACGGTGCCGGAGGGGGCGGAAAGCCGGTATGTGGCTTTGGACAGCGGCTTGATCGCCCTGCGGACGGAGGCGGACGGCGTGGTGACGCTGACCTGGGATCAGGAGGGGCGCACCCTGTCCGTAGCTTTCGAGGAAGGGGACGGGAAGGCCGTGGCCGACAGCGTAAAAAAATTATGAAAAGATGCTGTTTCCCTGTAACAATCGGGGCGGCCCGTTCGTCATTATGGGTGAAAACGGAAGCTGAAAGGAGAGATCGCCCATGAAACGTATCTTTGCCATCCTGCTGGCGGCGCTGATCCTGTCCGCTTGCCTGCCCGCCCTGGCGGAGGGGGCTCAACTGCCCACCGACGATGAGGACTTTATCCCCTACGAGGTGCGGCGGTTTTTCGCCGACCCCGTCTTCAACGGCTACACCATTCGTGTGGGCTCGTCCCGGTACTTTGAAAATACCGTGGGGGGCACCTTCTTTTTCACCGTGGCCCAGAAGGAGGGCTACAACGTGCTTTACGGCTTTGAGGAAAAGAACGGAAAATTCAATTACTTTCTGAAAACGGACAGCGCCATTCCCCAGGGAAAAGGCTCTTTCCAGGTAAATCAGCTGTACGGCGAGCATAATATGGTGTGGTTCGACGATCCCGTCTATATCGGGGATACCCTGAGCCTCATATTTATCCGCGAAGATTATGAGGAGCAGGCCGACAGCGGCGTATGGTTCGAGGTGAACGGAAGCGGTCAGTGGAACCTGACCTGGGCGTTCTTTGATTATTGCTGGAACGGGGCGAAGGTGGAGAACGACGCCGTTACCTATTATCTGGATGAGGGAAACGTCAAGAGCACGGTCAGCGGCGTGGTGGAAAGGAACCTGCGCTATTTCTCCTGGGACGCTTTCCCCAAGACGCTGAAGGACGCGAAGGAAAAGCTCTCCACGCCTCCCGCCATCCCCACCGGGGAGCTCGCCGCCCAGCGGATCAAATTTGAGGGCGGGCAGAAATACCCCGTGTATTCCGGCCCCGGCGTTCAGTATGAACGGGCCAATAACGGCAAGGCCTCCGTCTCCACCAACGATTGGATCCAGGTGTTCGGAAGCGAAAACGGCTATATCCTGATCCAGTACGATATCACCTCCGCCCAGATGCGCTTCGGCTGGATCGAGCAGAGCGCGCTGCCCAAGGGCGCATCGGCGGTTCCCCTGCGCTTTGCCTATACGGACGCTTCTGTTTCCGCCGCCGCCTTCCTCACCGACGACCCCTTGAACAGCCAAAGCCGGGTGCGGGCCCTGAACGCGGGGCAGGCGGTGAAATGGCTGGCGGCAATGGGCTCGTGGGTCTATGTGGAGATCACGGACGGGGAGCTGCCCATCCGGGGCTTCGTTCCCGCCTCCGCCGTGAGCAAGGCCCCGGTCAGCCGGGACTATGAAGCCTCCTACCAGGGAGAAGAATACACCGCCCTGGCCCAGGTGACGGTCACGGAGGACGGGCACCTCAGCGCCACGGTGCGAATCCGCGGTCTCATCGCCTGGGCCGAGCCCGACACGATCACCGGCTATCAGCTTTACGCCAATCAGACGCCGCTCAAGGTGCTGCCCGCCGTTACGGAAAGCCGGGAGCGGAATGAAAAGGTCTTTGCCGTTCAGGCCGTTCTGCCCGCGAATACCGTTCTGCTGGGCCTGTGCCCGGTGTATGCGAAAAGGGGCCTGAAGGCGGAGGAAATGCTGACGGTGACGCTGCAAAGCGGGCGCACGGTGCTTACCGGTCTGAACCGGGCGGTGGTGAATAACCCCAATCCCGCCGATCGGCTGCATCTGCGCCTCAGGCCCGACGCCGCCAGCACCTCCCTGGGCAAGTATTACAACGGCACAACGGTGACCCTGCTGCCCGCCGAAAAAGAATACGAGGGCTTCACCTGCGTGCAGGCGGGCGGTATGACAGGCTATATGATGACGGAATACCTGGCCTTCGGGGAGGCAGCCCGGCGCGTCGCCGACGCCCGGCCCGCGGTGACGGTGCAGAACCAGGCGGGCACGGGCCTGAATCTCCGGGCCGCCCCCAGCCTGGATGGGCAATTGCTCACCCTGCTTCCCAACGGCGCCCAGGTGACGGTGAACGGCCTGACGGAGGAATGGCTGAACGTGACGGCGGGGGACCAGACGGGCTGGATCAAAGCAAACGGCGTCACGCCCCAGCTTTCCTATAACCTGTATGCGGGCGACGGCACTTCCGGGCGGAAGGCGCAGATCATTGCCGATTGCTCCGTCCATTCCTCCCCCGAAAGCCTGCCTTATGACGTGGGCGATTCCCGGTCCAATATCGTTACCACCGCGTATGCCGGCAGCGCGGTGACGGTCTATCAGACCCAGGGCGGCTTTGCCCAGATCGGCAAAAGCCCCAGCCGATGGGTGCCCCTGAGCGCGATCCGCTATCTGGAGGATCCAAATTGAAACAGGAGATGACCGTATTCGATGGTTGCTCGGGAGGAGAACGTATAAATGAAAAAACGGCATGTCCTCATCCAATTGGACATGCCGATTCAAAAAGCCGCCTTCCTTCGGAGAGGGGCACGGGGGGAACCGCTTCTTTGGGCACCAAGGAAGCGG
>CAJOPV010000202.1 GCA_905236495.1 uncultured Christensenellaceae bacterium | reverse complement strand
CCTGGGGCATCGTTATTGCGATAATATTACGACAATTATGAATTTCACAATAAATTGTTCACAATATCGCAATAAGCGATCGCCCTGCTATAATCCCATCATGCAAAAAGCCGTCCGGCAAAACCGAACGGCTTTTGTGTTTGCTTTATTTGTTTCCCCTGCGCAGGAAGGCGGGCACGCCCAGGTCGTCCTTGGCGTTGGCGGCGGGCTGGGCCGGGGCCTGATAAGGCTGCTGATAGGGCTGCTGAGGCTGGGTGTAGGGCGCCTGATAGGGCTGCTGGGGCTGATAAGCGGGCTGAGCAGCCGGGGCGGGCATTACCGGCGCTGCGGGAGCAGCGGGCCGGGCGCTGCCGGAAAAGTAGGCGCTGTCCCCTTCGTAGGTGGCGGGGGCGGGGGCGTCGAAGGCCTGGCCTTCGCCATTGCCCTCTACCCGGGGCCGATTCTCGTAGGGGTTATAGGAGGGCACGGAGGCCGCGTAGGGCGTGGCGTTCCGGTTCTTTTTCCGATCCCGGGTGGGGAAGGGCGTTTTTTCAAAGCCGGTGGCGATGACGGTGATGCGCACCTCATCCTGCAGGGATTCGTCGATGCCGGCGCCGAAGATGATATTGGCTTCGCTGTCCGCGCTCTCCATCACCAGGTTGGCGGCCTCGTTGATTTCCATGATGCTCAGGTCCTTGCCGCCGGTGACGTTGATCAGCACGGCCCGGGCCCCGTCGATCTTGGTTTCCAGCAGGGGGCTGGAGATGGCCTTGCTGGCGGCGTCCACCAGGCGGGTTTCGCCCTTGCCGACGCCGATGCCCATATGGGCCATGCCACCGGATTCCATAATGGTCTTTACGTCCGCAAAGTCCAGGTTGATCATAGCGGGCATGGCGATCAGGTCGGAAATGCCCTGAATGCCCTGGCGCAGCACGTCGTCAGCGATGCGGAAGGCCTCCAGCACGGTGGTATTCTTGCTCACCACCTGCAAAAGCCGATCGTTGGGGATCACCACCAGGGTATCCACGCTCTGCTTAAGTTCATTGATGCCCATTTCAGCGTTCTTCATCCGCTGCTTGCCTTCAAAGGCAAAGGGCTTGGTCACCACCGCGATAGTGAGGCAGTTGCTTTCCCGGGCGATCTCCGCCACGATGGGGGCCGCGCCGGTGCCTGTGCCGCCGCCCATACCGGCGGTCACGAATACCAGGTCGGCGCCCTTGATGGCCTGGGCGATCTCCTCCCGGCTTTCCTCGGCGGCCCGCCGCCCCACGTCGGGCACGGCGCCTGCGCCCAGGCCCTTGGTGAGCTTTTCACCGATCTGGATCTTCACTTCGGCCTGGGAAAGGGACAGGGCCTGGCGGTCGGTGTTCACGGCAATGAACTGCACGCCCTGCAAGCCGGCCTCGATCATGCGGTTGACGGCGTTGGTGCCACCGCCGCCGCAGCCCACCACCTTGATGGAGGCGAAAGAAGGTTGTTCCACTTGTACTTCAAAAGGCATCTTGCATTTCCCCCTATATCGAACTTGCAAAGCGGCCTCAGCCGCCGAAAAGACTGCGGAAGAAGTCGCCAACGCCGCCGGTTTGGGCGCTGGCAGCGGTATCGATGAGCAGATCCAGGAGCCCCAGAGCGCTGGAATAGGCGGGGCTGGAAAGCTTCACCGCCTTGCGGGGCAGCTCCCGTACCGGCTTTTCCAGCTTGGCAGCCAGGAAATCCCGTCCGCCCCGGTTGATGGCCAAGCCGCCGCCGGTGAGATATACCGGGCTCCAGTTGCCCAGCTTCACGCCCGTTTCCCGGATGGCGTCCCGAATGGCCTCACAGATTTCGTCGGCCCGGGGCTCCAGCACCTTTTCCACGTCGTCCCGGGTGAAGGTCTTGGCGTTTCCTTCCTTATCGGTGCCCTCGAAGGTAGCCTGTCCGGCGGAGAGGCCATAGACGTAGCTGCGCTTGATCTGCTCAGCGGAGGCCAGGGTAATTTCAAGCCCGTAAGCTACATCCGCCGCGATGTGCCCGCCGCCCATGGGGATGGTTTTGAGATTGGTGATGGCGTCGCCCTCCACGGTCATAACCTCCGTGGTGAGGTAGCCCATATCCACCAGCACGGCGGCCCGGTCCCTCTCCTCATCCGGCACAAACAGCATCACCTGGCCCACCGGCGTGCTCAGACAGCCGGTGACCTGGATGCCCAGGCTGCGGAACCGTTCGGTGATATCGTCCAGGAAAAACTGATCCGCGATCACGAAGGAGACCATGGCCCGCAGTTCATACCCATGCATGCCCACAGGCTCCAGCGTCTTTTTCCCGTCGTCCACGATGAACCAGGCGGGGCTGCGGTGGATCACGCTGCCGTGGACCTGGCCCAGCTCGTCCGTGGCCTTATCCAGCAGTGCGATGATATCCCGGTCCGTAACCCGGGGATCGGCGCCCTGCAGCTCCATCTTCACTTCCACCGTGCGCACCTGGGAAAAGCTGCCCGGCACGCCCACGTGGATTTCCCGAATGTGGATGTGGCTCTGCTCCTCCGCGGCCCGCACCGCCTCGGCGATGGCTTCGTTCAGCTGCTCCGGCGCGTTCCAGTGCCCGTCCATATAACCGTCATAGACCACCGTGCCCGCGCCTACGATATCGCAGCGCTGACGCCCGCTGGTTTCAGCCACCAGCGCTACCAGCTTGCTGGTGCCGAATTCCATGGCGGCAACCGTGTTTTTCATCCGTCCATCATCCCCTGTTCATGGGGCTCACGGGGCGCACGCGCCCATAGCCCGAAAAGCCGAAACAAGAATAATCCTATTCGGTCACTTTATTGTAACTGTTTTGTGATAATTTGGCAAGCCAAAAACGAGAAAAAGACCGTAATTTTTCAAATTTTTTTCGCTTTTTCCCATTTTTGCGCCGGTTTTCAGGGCGTGGCGGGGGTATAAGTGACCTCTTCGGGGCGGCTGGCCTCCAGCATGCCCCCCTTTTTGCCCATTTCCCGCAGCTTTTCCACCACCGCCCGCACCGTGCCGATCTTGGCCCGCAGTTCCTCCCGGCTGCCCAGATGGGCGGTGTAGCCATCAACGGTGATCAGATATAGGCTGTCCGGGTCCGCCAGATTCAATTCAGCCACCTCGCTGCGGATGCCCTGCAGCTCGATCTCCTGCATGAGGAGCAAAAAGGCGTCCATATAATCCGCCGTGGTGGGCACGATGATCTTGCCCACCCGCACGTCCTTGGCCTTGAAGCCGGAAATGGCGATCAGGTCCCCCGCCGGCTGCACGGTGCCCAGCCGCTCCATCACCATGCCCTCGTTATCGATCTTATACAGCACCCCCATCACCTGCAAATAGGCCCAGGGCTGACGCTCCCGCACGTACAGGGTCAGGCCGTTGGGGAACTGCTTTTCCATTTTTTCATACACCAGCAGCTTATGGCTGTTGATCCCGGCGGCGATCTTTTCCTCGTTCACGGAAAAATAGCTGATGGGCCGGTCCAGCCCGGCGGCGGTCACCACCTCCTGCCAGGAGACGGCGGCGTTGCCCACCACCGCCACGCGCTGGATCTTCAGCACGCTTTCATTCAGCAGCACCGCCAGGCTCAGAATCAGGATCAGCGTCAGCACCGCCGTTTTCAGCCCGCTTCTTTTTTTCGTGGGCGGCGGCGGGGCGCTTTCCTCCTCAAAGGGCATGAAGCCCTGGGGCAACGGCGTTTGGGACATAGGCAACCTCCCTCAGTTTCTCTGTATTCGCTCGATGCGGGCCCCCAGGGCCCGAAGCGTTTCCTCCATCCGGGGATAGCCCCGATCGATGAAGGCTGCGTTTTCCACGATCGTCTCCCCCTGGGCCTGGAGGCCCGCCAGCACCAGCGCGGCCCCGCCCCTTAAATCCCGGGCGGAGACGGGCATGCCATGCATTTTTTCCACGCCCTGCACCACCGCCGTCCGATCGCTGACCCGGATATCCGCCCCCATGCGGCACAGATCCGCCACGTGGGACAGGCGATTTTCAAACACGTTTTCCACGATCACCGAGGTTCCCTCCGCCCGGCAGGCGACAGCCAGCATCTGGGCCTGCATATCGGTGGGAAAGCCGGGGTGGGGCTGGGTCTGCAAGCGGGAGAAGGCCCTCAGCCGCCGGGGCGCCGTCAGCGTCACCCGGTCCCCTTCTGCGCGGATCTCACAGCCCATTTCCTTTAATTTATCCGTCACGGGGATCAGATCCCAGGGCCGGGCGTTCAGGAGGGTGATTTCGCCCCCGGTGGCGGCCCCGGCGCACAGGTAGGTGCCCCCGGCGATGCGG
>CAJOPV010000201.1 GCA_905236495.1 uncultured Christensenellaceae bacterium | reverse complement strand
ACCTTCTTCTGCCCCATTCGCAATATCCAGATGGATGAACGCCTGACCTGCCAGGATCCCTTTGACGTTGATTTGACTGTTCTCGATCCCGTGATCTATTCCGGCAAATACCACAGCCTTGGGAAGCTGCTTGGAAATATCGGGGATTTTTTGTGATCCTGCTTTGCGCTGCCCGATTTGACGCTTTTTACAATTCGATCTATGTGGCTTCAAGGGGTTCAAGGGCTGCCGTCAGGGCTTTATCGGGCTTGCCGACGCCATAGGTGAGGATCAGGACGGTTTCCGCCTTCACGCCTGCCTTGCCCATGGCGGTTTTTCCTTTTTTGGGCTATACCGGGTATTCGTCCACCCGGATCAGCGCTGCCGACAGAAGCGCCGCCGCATCCACCTCCGCCTTTTCCTGCAGGCCCGCCATGGCGGAGGTATCCACCGTCACGTTTTTCTTGATGGGGGACAGGTACAGCACCAGCGGCGCATGCTTCAATGCTTCCGCATAGCAGTCCAGGCGGATATCCCAGTTATCGCCGTTGCAGAAGTTATCGGAAATCAGTTCGCTGCCCGCAAAGGCGTGGCCCACGTCGCCGTGATAGCGCACCCGCAAAAGCGCTTGCTTGTGCCCGGTCAGGGCGTCGGCGGGAAGGACGACGGTATAACGGCCCGTTCCCACCGCTTCCCAGGAAAGGGGCATGGGCTGGCAGGGATGCTCGATACGCCGAGCCGGGACGAATTCCCGCCGCGTTTCGGACCATACGCGGAGGGCGGCGCAGCCTTCCGCTATTTCGACCTTTAATTGCTTTCCGTCCCACAAAAGAGGCTGATCGCACAGATAAGCGGTATCGTGATAGACCCAAAAGCTCTGGCTGTCCCGGCGGCTCAGGGTCATGATGATCTGATGGCCCGCGGCAAAGGCGTTTCCCGCCGCGGCCTTGATTTCCTTGCCGTCGATGCAGTAAACCGGCTGCATCCCTTCCGGGGCCAGGAAGAACCAGGCGCCGCCCACGTGGGCCAGGGGCTGGGCGGTGGCCCAATCCAGCCTCACGCCGCCCAGGTCGATCCCAAAGGGCAGGATGGCGTTTTCTCCGGCGGCGATATCGAAGCGGAAAGCAATGTCCCCGTCCGGGAGGGACAGGCGGACCTCGTCCCCGTGCCGATCCCGCATCTTTGCGTGATCCTGGAAATTATTGACGAACAGGAAGCCGCTTGAGCCCTTTACCCGGACGGAAAAGCGCAGGGGCGTCAGATCATCCGGCTGCAAGTTTTTCAAATGCGCCGGCAAAACGGCCTTCGTTTGCTCAAAGAAGCCGGAAAAAAGCTGACAGAACATGTGGATGGCCCGCAGCCTGCCGTAGCTTTCCCGGATCTGCCCGAACTCCCCGACGGCGGCCTGATAATCGTAGCTGCGCTTGGGAATCTGGCCTTCGTTGAGATACGGCGTGCGCCTGCCCGTGGGGGTCGTGCCGCCCTTGTACATATAGTAGCCCAGCAGATTGCAGCCGCTGCCCAATTTCGTGTTTGCCAGGGCGTCGATGGCCCGCATGTCCATCTGGAAGCGGTATTTATAGCTGCACATCATGCCGCCCATCATCTCGCAGCAGGCGTAGGGGCGGCTTTCGGGGTCGTAGCTGGGTTCAAAGTTGTATTCCTTCGTCACCGCGCTGTTGTGGTTGTCCCGGTAGATGTATTCCGGGGTGGCGGGATGGATGCCGGGCTTGCTGTAGAACAGCCAGGGCTGGTAGGAGTACCCGCCCCACAGGGGCAGCGCCTCCTCCACTGGCGTCACGGCCCCGCCCCAGGCCGTGGCGGTGTAGAAGGGCGTCACGATGCCCTCCTCCCGCATGATCTGCTTGAGCTTCAGCATATAGGGCAGGCCGGATTTGCCGCCGTTCACCCACTCGCCCGAAACCCCCGTGGTGATCTCCCAGGGGGCGGAGGAATGCTGATATTCGTTTTCGATCTGGGCGCCCACGACGCAGCCGCCCTGGCGGAAATAGTGCCCGTCTGCCTGCCCATGCAGCGCCCGGAAGAAATTGCGCACAGCCTCCAGGAAGCCGGGGTCATCCTCCCGCACGTCGTAGGGCTTGCCGTACAGCCAATCGGGCAGACCCCCGTTGCGCATCTCCCCGTGAGCAAAGGGCCCGACGCGCAGGATGACCCACATCCCGTGCTTTTCGCAGACCTCCAGGAAGGCCCGCAAATTCCGGCAGCCGTCGAAGCGGAACACGCCTTCCTCTTCCTCGTGTACGTTCCAGAACACGTAGGTGGAGAGGATGTTGACGCCGCCGCATTTCATTTTGACGACGCTGTCCTCCCACTGATCGGGAGCGACCCGGCAAAAGTGCATTTCCCCGCTGACGCCGAAAAAGGGCTTGCCGTTCACCGTCATATAATAATTCGTAAAGCCGATCTCCCGCCGGGAAGGATCGCGGCCTGAGAATTTTTCCCCCAGGGGATAAATCGGTTTTTCCGGGATGCTTGTCAGATCATGGTGATATATCATCGCTGTTTTCCTCATGCTTCAGATGATCCCGCCAGGGCGCTTTCGATTTGGTTCAGCTCCCGGTCGGTAAGGGGCGGGGCGTTCAGGATCTCCAGGTTGTCTATGATCTGCTCCGGGCGGCTGGCACCGATGAGGGCGGAGGTGACGGCCTCGTCCCGCAAGGCCCATTGCAGGGCCAGGTGGTGCAGCTTTTGGCCTCGGGCGTCGGCGACGGCTTTCAGGGCGCGGATCTTGCCCAGGTTTTCCTCTGTCAGGCTGTCCGGCTTCAGATAACGCCCGTCCCGGGCCATGCGGGAATCGGCTGGAATGCCCTCCAGGTATTTCCCGGTGAGCAGGCCCCCTGCCAGGGGCTGGAACACGATGCAGCCCACGCCTTCCTTTTTCAGCATGTCGGTCAAACCGTTCTCGATCCACCGATCCAGCATGGAATACCGAGGCTGATGGATCAGGCAGGGTGTGCCCAGGCGCTTAAGCTCCGCGATGGCGGCTTTTGCCTGCTCCGGCCTGTAATTGGAAATGCCCGCGTACAGCGCCTTGCCGCTGCGTACGATCTGGTCCAGGGCCCCCATGGTTTCCTCAATGGGCGTATTGGGATCGGGGCGGTGGTGGTAAAACACATCCACGTAATCCACCTTCATGCGCTTGAGGCTCTGATCGATGCTGGCGATCAGATATTTCCGGCTGCCCCAGTTGCCGTAGGGTCCGGGCCACATATCGTATCCCGCTTTGGTGGAAATGAACAGCTCGTCCCGGTGAGGCCGCCAGTCGGCGTCCATGTGACGCCCGAAATTCCGCTCCGCCTCGCCGTAGGGCGGGCCGTAATTGTTCGCCAGGTCAAAGTGGGTGATGCCGCTGTCAAAGGCCGTGCGCAGCAGGGCCTGCTGCACGGAAAAGGGCGTGATATCCCCGAAGTTATGCCACAGGCCCAGGGACAGAAGGGGCAGCATCACCCCGCTGTTCCCGCACCGGCGGTACCGCATGGCCTGATACCGATTTTCGCTGGGAATGTACATGGCTTTTTCTCTCCTTTATAAACTGTACCCCGTCGCAGGCGAGGCCATTTCGTTTTGAACATCAGGCGCGGCTTGGGCCGGGCGCCGGTTTCGGGGCCCATTCCGCGTCGGCCCGTTTGGCTTCGCTGCCTGCCCCATTGCTGCCGATATTCGGATTTATATCCGACGATCCGCTTATTCCAGGCTCAATGCAGGCCTGTGCGCAAAATAGATGGTTCGGGGATGGAATGCGCGAATCCTCTCCCAATCCCGTTTCAGCGCCGTGTTTTCGTCATAGCCCGCGATATAATCGAACGGGTCAAGGTCGCCCACGAAGCAATCGCCTCCGTCCAGGATCAGCGATATGCTGTCGCTGCTGTGGCTGGGGGTGTGAATGATTTCGCCTTGAACGCCGATGCCGGACAAAAAGGATCTGCTTTCGCGGCAGGAAATGACGGCTGCCTCTGATTCTTTGATGGGCGTAAAAGGAAGCCTGTCTCTCTCAAAAATGTGATCCGAAAAGTGGACGAAATCCTTCTGCGCGTCCATCAGAAGAAGCCGTACGCCCCGCTGCATCAGATCGCCAATCAGGCCCATATGGTCCGGGTGAAAGTGCGTCGCCAAAACGTAGCCGATGTTTGACAGACGGATGCCGTTTTGCTTGAGCGCTTTATAGAAAGCGGGCAGCGTTCCGGCAAAGTCGGTATCAACCAGCAGGCCGCAGCTGCCTTGAACCAGGAAGGTGTTTGTGTTGCCGTATCTCAGTTTGATCATCCTGCTTGTCCCTTTCGTTGGCTGCCGGAAAACGCCAAACATATTATACCGCAGGAAACGAAAAATGGAAAGACGCAATTCGGATGGAATGGCTGATTGGCCTGTTCAGCCGCATAGAATGAAGCGGAGGTGAAGGGAATGCTGACGTTTTTGTACTGGCTGTTTCGGGATGCGCTGTTTTTCTTTGGCATGGTATCCGGGCGGGGCACCTTTCCCCGGCCTCTCAGCCGAGAGGAGGAGAGGAAAGCCATCCAGGAGATGCAGGCGGGGGATGAGGACGCCCGGCGGCGGCTCATCGAGCATAACCTGCGGCTGGTATCCCACATCGCGGGAAAATACACCGTACCGGGCTTCACAGCGGAGGATCTGGTGTCCGTAGGGTCGCTGGGGCTGGTGAAGGCCGTCAATACCTT
>CAJOPV010000200.1 GCA_905236495.1 uncultured Christensenellaceae bacterium | reverse complement strand
AGCCCCGTCCACCCCGCCGGGCTCACCCGGGCAGGGGCGGGGGCAGCCGTAGGCGTCGGCGTATCCGTGGGTGCGGGAGTATCCAGGGGCGGTGGCGTGTCAGTGGGTTTGGGCGTGTCCGTCGGCGCGGAAGCAGGCGTTTGGGTGGGCTCCGGCATCTGCGTTTCCGCAGGAATCGGTGAGAAAGTGGGCACGGGAGAATAGTAAGGGGCTACCGAGGCGCCGGGCCGCTGGGCGGCGGGCACGATATCCCGGGGCGCGTGGAACAGCGTCAGATACCCCCCTGCCAGCAGCAGCGCAAGGCAGGCCGCCGCCGCCAGCGCCCGTTTCCCCCGGCGCTCCTTTTTCGTATGTTTGCGGATCAGGGAAAGGGCCTTGGGCTTATGCCGGTCATAGGCCTGTTCCGCCCGGCGCATTTCCTCCAGCGTCAGGGAACGGTTCAGCGCGTCCGCTTCTTCCTGGGCCGCCCGGGCGCAGGCCTGCTTCAAAATGTCGTCCGCCCGTTTCATGGCTCTCCCTCCTCCCGCAGCAATTGCATCAGCTTTCCTCTTGCCCGGCTCAGATGCACCCGCACGGAGCCCGGCTTGATCCCCAGCTCCCCGCCGATCTCCTCGTCGCTCATTTCCCGGAAATACCGCATCAGCATAATGCGCATTTCCCTTTCCGGCAATCGGCGGATGGCGTCCTTCACCCGTTCCACCCCCGCCTGCTCCAGCAGCCTTTCCTCCGTTTTTCCCGCATCCGGGATCTCCTCCAGATCGGAAAGGGAGGCGGGATGCTCCCGCCGCTGTCGGCGCAGGGCGTCGATGGATGCGTGCTTAACAGTAATGACGCAGTAGGCCCGCAGTTTGTTACGGTCAAAGGTGCGAAGCAGCGAAATTTTTTTCATCATCGCCAGCAGTGCGTCGCTGACGGCGTCCTCCGCGCTCTGGGGATCGTTCAGCACCCGATAGGCCTGGGCGTACATCAGGCGGTGGTAGCTTTGGTACGTTTGCTCCATAAACGTCCTGTCGTCCCCCGCCTCCATGGCGAGCAGCACCAATGGCAGCATGGTCTTCATCCTCTTTGCATATCGTTCCCGCTCATTATAGGCAAGGGCCGGCGTCCTTGTCAAACCTTTCCGAAAATTGTTACATTCCTGCCCATTTCCTGTCATTTGAGGCGAAAAAACGTATATTTCGCCCTGCGTCCCTTGCCAAGACGGGCCGATTCTGCTATGATAGCCCGGACATCAGGAGGGGAGGAAATCCACATGATCGATCTGCAGCACGTAACCAAAACCTACGCCAAGAACGGCGTGAAAGCCTTAAGCGATCTGACGCTGCACGTGAAGGGCGGGGAGCTGTTCGGCTTCATCGGCCCCAACGGCGCCGGAAAAACCACCACCATCAAGCTTATGACCGGCATCCTGACCCCGGACGAAGGCACCGTCACCATGGCGGGCCACGATATGGCGAAGGATCGGCTGGCGGCCCAGCGGCTCATCGGCTTCGTGCCGGACGGAAACGATCTGTACGATCGGCTTACCGGCATGGAATACCTGAATTTCCTGGCGGATATTTACCAGGTGAGCCCCCAGCAGAGGAAAAACCACATCGAAAAATACCTGGATATTTTCGACCTTAAGGACGCCATCGGCAATCAGGTGCGCACCTATTCCAAGGGCATGAAGCAAAAGCTGGTGGTGATCGGCGCGCTGATCCACAATCCCCCGGTGTGGATCCTGGACGAGCCCCTGGGCGGCCTGGACCCACGGGCCAGCCACCTGCTGAAGGAAGAAATGAAGCGCCACTGCGAAGCGGGCAACACCGTGTTTTTCTCGACCCACGTTCTGGAGGTGGCGGAAAAGCTGTGCACCCGCATCGGTGTGGTGGCCCACGGGCAATTGCGGGCCCAGGGCACGCTGGATGAGCTTCGCTCCGGCGAAGTGGGGG
The DNA here is from genome assembly GCA_905236495.1 of uncultured Christensenellaceae bacterium. GTDB lineage: Bacteria > Bacillota > Clostridia > Christensenellales > Aristaeellaceae > RUG563. The sequence goes on along the minus strand of CAJOPV010000200.1, from coordinate 918 downwards.
CCAGCCTGGAGGATCTGTTCCTGGAGCTGACGGACGACGGAGGCGAAGAAGCATGAAAGGGTTTTTCGCGCTGCTGAGATTGCAGCTGCTTTCCCGGCTGGCGGATTTTAAGCCGAAGAATATCCGTTTCCAGCTGAAGGAAAAGCGGGGCAAGACCGTGGGCATGCTGTTTGCCTATGTGTTTTTGATCCTGTACCTGGGCGGCTTTCTGGTGTTCCTGGAAACAACGCTGCTGGATCGGGTGCTGATCCCCAACGGCATAGCGGATATGCTGCTGACGGTGGCGGTTACCATCGCCATGCTCAGCACCCTCGTCATGGCCTTTTTCTTCATTATGAGCACCCTGTACTTTGGCAGGGACGCGGCCTTCATCGCCTCCCTGCCGGTAAAGCCCCGGACGGTGCTGGCGGCGAAGCTTTGCCAGGTGTGGGTCAGCGAAACGCTGATCGGGGCGGTATTCATCCTGCCCGCCTGCATCCTGTACGGCATCAAGGCAGGGCCCGTTGACGCCCTGTTCTATGTGCGGGTGGTGCTGGTGTGGCTGGGCGTCGCGGTGCTGCCCATCGCGGTGGTTTCCTTCCTTTCCACCCTGCTCATCCGCCTCTCCGCCCTGTGGAAGCGGCGGGAGATCATCGTGACCGTAAGCGGCATACTGCTGCTGGTCGCCTACATGTTCCTGTGCATGAATATCGGCAGCATCACCGGCAGCGCGGACCCGGGCGAAATGCTCCAGGCCTTCTTTACCAGCTATCAGGGCCGCATCCAGGCCATGACCCGCATTTTCCCGCCCGCCGGCTGGGCTGCCAGCGGTCTGGCGGGGGACTGGGGCCAGCTCCTTACGTTCCTTGCCGCCTGCCTGGCGGCGGCGGGGCTCACGGTATGGCTCATCGGGTTTATCTATCAGAAGCTGAGCCTTCT
>CAJOPV010000199.1 GCA_905236495.1 uncultured Christensenellaceae bacterium | reverse complement strand
GAGAGAAAATGGCGACCCGGAAGGGGCTCGAACCCTCGACCTCCAGCGTGACAGGCTGGCATTCTAAACCGACTGAACTACCGGGCCATGATGGTGGGCCTTCAGGGACTTGAACCCCGGACCCTTCGGTTATGAGCCGAGTGCTCTGACCAACTGAGCTAAAGGCCCAGAAAACTTCTCAAATCGGCTGAACGCCGGAGAGAGAAAAGGATGACCCTGCCGGGATTCGAACCCGAGTTACCGCCGTGAAAGGGCGGTGTCTTAGGCCACTTGACCACAGGGCCATGCTGCTGCCCTTCAGAGCCGAGCAAGAAGGATCGGGGTGAAGGGATTTGAACCCCCGGCCCCATGCTCCCAAAGCACGTGCGCTACCAGACTGCGCTACACCCCGAAGGCTGCTTGCCACTGCGTTCCACAAGCGGCAAGGATTATTTTACTGAAGACAGGCCCGTTTGTCAAGGGTTTTTTGCAATTTTTTTAGAACTTTTCTTCCCCTTTTTGCTCCTCCTGTGATATAGTATAAAGGAACGCCGGGGCCCGGCATTTCAGGCCCCACCACGCAAAAGGATATGAGCATATGACGAAACGCGATATCTTCATCAGCTACAAAACCGAAGATTTTGAGACGGCCTCCTGGGTGCGGTCCGTGCTGGAGACCAACGGCGTATCCTGCTGGATGGCCCCGGCGGATATCCCCGGGGGCAGCAGCTACGCGGTGGAGATCCCCCTGGCGATCCAGGGGTGCGTCGTGTTCGTGGTGATCCTCTCCGAGCGGGCTCAGGAATCCAAATGGATCCCCAAGGAGCTGGATCAGGCCATCAACCTGGGGAAGGTGGTCATGCCCTTCATGCTGGAAAACGTGCCGCTGAAGGATGATTTCAATTTTTATCTCTCCAACGTGCAGCGCTATGCCGCATACGAGAGCAAGACCCAGGCCATCGAAAAGATGCTGCGGGAGATCCGGGCCGTGCTGAACGTGAAAAAGGAGGAAGCGGAGATCGCCCCGCCTCCCGCTCAAACCGCCCCTTCCCGTCCCCGGCGGCGGGTTTTGTGGGCGGCGCTGACGGTGGCGGTGCTGGGGCTGCTGATCGGCGGCGGGCTGCTGCTGTTCCGGGGCAAGGATGCGCCGGCGGCGTACCCCGCCCCGATCCCCACCCCTGCCGAGGACCCGGCTCCCCTGGCTATGCACCGGGTCACCATCAGCCCCTCCGTCAATATGAGCATCGTGCAGTATAACGCCGCGGTAAGCGCCATTCGGGAGCGGGTCGAGACCCTCGTTGGCAGCGACAATTTCGGCTGGACCCCTCAGGACGAGGATATCGAGCTGCGACTGCCGGAGGACGCCTTCTGCGGCATGAACGCGGAATATGTGTTCCGCTGTTACCTGACCCGGCCCATGGACCTGTTTTTGCAGGATATGAGCAACCGCGGCAGCATCCTGGCATTGAGCCGGGAGGATATGGAGGAGGTCATGCTGCTGGAGGGCGCGCCGGAGGAGATCGACGCCGGGAAGCTGGGCATCCAGGCGGAAAGCTACCCGTACCTTCGGATCACCTTAAAGGAAGAATACGCCCAAACGAACCGGGCGGCCTTCAGCGCTTATACCACCCCCGTACTGGCCTTAGACCTGAACCGCTACAACGATTATTGTATCTTTTACCTGTTCCCTGCCCCGGACGGCAGGACCCTCTACCTGACCGACGCGGATTTTACGGTGGGGAACTTTGCCAAAACCGCTTACTATAACCTGACCCACGAGCCGCTGTCCGAGGGCTTCTTCTTCTCCGCCAGCCTGGACATGCAAACGGCCTGGCAGACCCCCGGCGGCTCCGCCGCCGGGAAAAACCAGGTGACCGAGGAGGAAATCACCGCCGCCTCTGTCATCTATTCCCTCGCCGTCGGGAAACGCACCGCCGGGGAGCAGATGGATACGGAAGCCATCCTGAAGGCCCGGCTGGACAGCATCGGCGTGCCCTACGCCTACGGCACCATCGGAAATCGGGAAACGGGGCTGAACGTGGTCTTCAAGATCGACGCCGCCCATATGAGCCCCGCCCTCACCGATCTGCTGGCAGAACCCTTCACCCTGGCGGTCCGGGGCGGCATGTCCGCCATGAAGCTGTATTTCAGCGATCTGGAAGTCGTTTCCGATGCAGACACCGCCCCCGGCTTTACCCTGCGGATCAAGGCGGGCAGCTATTCCCGGGATCAGATCATCCGGGATCTGAATACCCTGATCCGGCGCGCCCGGGACGCGGGGGAGGAATACCTGACCCTGGGCGCCCAGGGCAGCTATTCCCTCGACGCCGTCAAGCCCCTGTTCTGCATCGCGCTGGAGGATATCACGGCGGAGGGAGATATGCCGGTGAAGGCCGCCTGCACGGTGGAAAACAACCGCCCCGCCGCACGAAAGCTTTCGGAGGAGGAGGCGTGGCTGGGGGCGCTGCTTTCCAGCGCGCTCACCGGCGATAAGCTGCCCGGGGCTCCCCATCTGGAAACGTACCAATACGGCCTGGACGCTTCCGGCGCGGAAACGAAGGAGGAGCAGACGGCGCTGTACCTGCCCTATGACAGAGCGTCTATCCAGACGGCGGCGGCGAAGGTGTATCGGAACGCCTTTACCAGCATAACGGATCGGTCGCTGTATGTGTTTTTGCAGCTGCCCGTGGATGAGGGGCTGGCGGCGGACGGCCCCGTGCTGGCCCAAAAAATGTACGAGGCGCTGGATTTCCCAAGCCTCGCCTTTGATACCCTGTACATCATCCTTGCGGATGAAGACAACAGCGCGAAGGAACGGGCGCGCATTTATTTCACCAAGAACTATCAGCCCGCCGCCAGCGAGCAGGACGGCTCCATTTCCGTCAGCGCCCTCCTCATCAACGGCAGGATGGACGCCTACGGCCCCGCCTTCACGGAAAAAGTGAACAGCATGGATTTTTACGCCCCCCTCATGGGTGAGCTGACCTACTGGAACGTGGCGGAATAAGCGCCTCTTATCCCAACGCCTTTAACAATTCTCCCTGCTCCTGCATCGTCAGGGCATCGATGATCTCGTCCAGGTCGCCGTCCAGGATGGCGTCGATCTTATACAGCGTCAGGTTCACCCGATGATCCGTCACCCGGCCCTGGGGGAAATTGTAGGTGCGGATGCGCTCGTTGCGTTCCCCGGTGCCCACCTGGGCCTTCCGGTTCTGCGCGTAGGCCTGATCCTTTTCGGCCCGGAGCAGATCATACAGCCGGGATTTTAATACCTTCATGGCTTTATCCTTGTTTTTCAGCTGGCTCTTTTCATCCTGACAGGTCACCACCAGGCCGGTGGGCAGGTGGGTGATGCGGACGGCGGAATCGGTGCGGTTGATATACTGTCCCCCGTGCCCGGAGGCCCGGTAGGTATCGATGCGCAATTCCTCCGGGCGGATATCCACCTCCACGTCCTCCGCCTCCGGCAGCACCGCCACGGTGGCGGTAGAGGTGTGGATGCGGCCCCCGGCCTCGGTGACGGGCACCCGCTGGATGCGGTGCACCCCGGATTCAAACTTCATCCGGGAAAAGGCCCCCGCGCCGGAGAGCGTGAACACCGCCTCCTTGACGCCGCCCAGCTCCGTATCGGAAATATCCACCGCCTCAAAGAGATACCCCTTGCGCTCGGCGTAGCGCTGATACATGCGAAGCAGGAGCGAAGCGAACAGGGCCGCCTCCTCGCCCCCCGCCCCGGGGCGGATTTCCATCACCACGCTGCGGTCGTCGTTGGGGTCGTGCGGGATCAGGAACAGGCGCAGCCGCTGTTTTTCCTGTTCTTCCCGCGGCAAAAGCGCCCGGAGCTCCTCCTCCGCCACGTCCGCAAGCTCCGGGTCGGATCGCATGTCCCGGGCCTGCTCGATCTGGGAAAGCAACCGCTTGTATCCCCGCCAGGCCTCCACCGCGGGCTGCAATTGGGCCATGTCCTTCAGCAGCTTTTGATACCGGGGCACGTCGGCAATGATTTCCGGCTGGGCGGCTGCCACCGTCATTTCCTCCAGGCGGCCTTCCATGCTCTCAAACTGGGCTTCCATTCATGCGCCCTCCTTTTTCCGTGCGCTGATCCCCCTGGGCAGGGCGGACAGATCGTTGAACACCCGAATATCCTCAAATCCCTCGGACAAAAGCGCGGTCACCGCCGCCCCCTGCCCGTCGCCGATCTCCAGTACCAAACGGCCTCCCTCCGTCAGATGATCGGGCGCTTCGGCGGCGATGCGGCGGTAAAAATCCAGCCCCTCCGGCCCGGCGAACAGCGCAAGGCTGGGTTCCTTTTCCACCTCCCGCTGCAATCGGCCCCGGAGCCCCTCCGGGATGTAGGGCGGGTTGGATACGATCAGGTCAAACCGTTCCCCCGCCACCGGGGCAAGCAGATCGCCTTCCAAAAACCGCACCCGGGCCTCCAGCGCGGCGGCGTTTTCCCGGGCCAGGGACAGGGCGTCGGCGCTTATATCCGCGGCGGTGACCTCCGCCCCGGGGCACAGCTTTTTCAGTGAGATGGCGATGGCCCCCGTGCCGGTGCACAGGTCCAGCGCCCGCATGCCGGGCCGCAGATACGCAAGCGTTTCCTCGCACACCGCCTCCGTATCCTGCCGGGGGATCAGCGCCCGGGCGTCCGTTTTGAAGTCAAAGCCCATGAAGCGCTGGCTGCCCAGGATATACTGCAGCGGCTCCCGTGCCTTTCGGCGGCCCACCCATGCCGAAAAGACGGCCTGCTGCTCCCCGGTCAGCTCCCGCCCTTTTTCCAGCAGCAATTGCAGCCGGGGCACCCCCAGCGCCTGGGAAAGCAGGTATTCCGCGTCCAGCCGGGGATCCGGGACGGCTTTGCATTCTGTTTCCGCCCGTGTCAAGGCTTCCCGCACCGTCATCACACAGCCCCCTTAAAGAATAAACCTCCCCAGATCGGCTTTCCCGGGGAGGATATGAGAGGGGATCCTTTCCCTCAGGAAAGAATGCCCCTCCCGCAATTCAACGCTATTTCTCTTCGTTCTGATGCAGAATGACCCAGCCCTCTTCGGTGACCTCCCCTTCGGGCAGGCCATGCAGGGCGGCGTTCATGGAGGCGATGGCTACCTCCAATTGGGCGTTGCTGGGTTTCCGGGTGGTGAGGCGCTGCATTTGCAGCCCGGGCCAGCGCAGCGCCCGGGTCAGGGGCGTTTCGGCGTGGGCCAGGGCTTTGAGGGCCTCGTAGCTGATGCCCGCCACGCAGGGCAGAAGGACGATGCGGCTCAGCACCCGGAGGAAATAGTTGGCCCCCAGGTCGTAGCCGAAAATCATCAGCACCAGCACGTCAATGACGGAATAAAACAGGATGGAAAGGAAAAAGGTCAAAAGCAGAAAGCTGGTGCCGCAGCGGGGATGCAGGGTGGAAAACTGCTGGGCGTTTTCGGGGGTCAGGGGCAGATCGTGCTCGTGGCAATAGACGGTCTTATGCTCCGAGCCGTGGTACTGAAAGGTCTTGCGCATTTCAGGCACCCGGCCGACCAGGGAAATATACCCGATGAGCAGGGCAATGCGGATGAGGCCGCTGACCAGGTTTTTCAGCAGCAGCGTGCCGCCTGTGGCGTTTTTCGGGAACAGCATGATGACCGTATTGGGCAGCAGCACAAACAGGCCGATGCTCAGCGCCAAGGCCATCACCACAGCCACCGCCATCACCACTTTATCCACCGATTTGCCCAGCTTTTCCGCCAGCCATTTTTCAAACTTGCCGGGCTCCTCCTCTTCTTCGCCGCTCATTTTCATGCTGTCCTCCAGCACCCGCATGCCCAGGCCCAGCATCTGCACCATGTTCACCGCGCCGCGAATAAAGGGCTTGCCCATCCAGGGATGCTTTTTGGCGGGGGACTCGTATTTTTCCCGCTTCACCACGATATCCCCGTTGGGGCGGCGTACCGCCACCGCCACGGCGTCGGGGCTTTTCATCATCACGCCGTCCAGCACCGCCTGCCCGCCGATATCCGCCCGGGGGCACAGGGATGCGTCAGATTTGTTTGCCATAATGCCTCCATCAAATGCAAAAAGCAACACGCCCCGGGGGGATCGTGCTGCTTTTTTGCTCACATACCAAAACGCTTCTTGAAACGATCGACGCGCCCGCCGCTGTCAACCAGCTTCTGCTTGCCGGTGAAGAAGGGATGGCACTTGGAGCAGATTTCCACGCGCAGTTCCTTTTTCGTCGAACCGGTCTCGAAGGTCTCTCCGCACACGCAGCGCACGATGGCCTTTTCATACTTGGGATGGATCTTTTCCTTCATGTGAATTCACCTCTTTTGCCCTCGAATCCGGGATTCATGGGGGGCTGCCCATGAGCCGCAAAAGGGATTATAGCATGCTTGCGGAAAAATTGCAAGCGTTTTCACGGAAATTACAGGTTTATTCCTTGCCCGCGAAAAAAGAGGATAGGACAAGCGGACAGGCGCGTATCAGGCACGGTGTTTTCCGGCGCCGTGCTTTTTCGTGCCGAAAAGGCATATATGGCTGACCGTTGGCCCGATGCCACAAGATGTGGGGTTCACGGCTCTCTTTGGGTCAAAAAGCGCGCTTCCGGCCCTGTTCCGCCTTTCTATGGCTCGGAGCGGAAGAGCCCGGCAGGGCGGAACAGGACACACCCGGTTGGGTTGTCACGATTGAAACGGGGAAATGGGGAAAACAGGGCTTTTCAGGCGGTGGGAGGGCGAAAAAATCGCAAAAAAAATTTATTTTGAGGGTGAAAAACGCTTGCTATTTTCAGGGAAGTGCTTTATAATATGCCTGTTGTCTGTTTATGGGATGAGGCGATAAGTTGCCGTTCAGGCCAGAACGGGTAATTATCGCGGACCAGCCGGGGCTGGACCCCGACGAACGGACTCAAGCCGCGAAAAGCACGCGGCAGGCGAAGCGGGCTTTCCCCGCCTTCGGCGCCCCCTGCGAAGCGCCGGATACGGAAGCAGGAAAGACTCCCCCCGTTTCAGCCGTGAGTACGAAATCAAGGAGGAAGAACCATGGCCAACCAGAAAATCCGCATCAAGCTCAAGGCGTACGAGCACAAGCTGATCGACGAATCCGCCGAGCGCATTGTGGAAACCGCCACCAGGACGGGCGCCCGGGTATCCGGCCCCATCCCGCTGCCCACCGAAAAGGAGATCGTGACGATCCTCCGCGCCCCTCACAAGTACAAGGACAGCCGTGAGCAGTTTGAACGCCGCACCCACAAGCGCCTCATCGACGTTCACAACCCCAACCCCCGCACTGTGGACGCCATGATGAAGCTGGATCTGCCGGCCGGCGTCGAAATCGAAATCAAGCTGTAAGGCAGGAGGAGCATTATGAAAAAGGCAATCGTAGGCAAAAAGCTGGGCATAACCCAGATTTTCCTGCCCGACGGCCGTCTGGTTCCTGTGACGGTCATTCAGGCGGGCCCCTGCACCGTGGTGCAGAAGAAGACGATGGAGAAGGACGGCTACGAAGCGGTGCAGTTCGGCTTCGATAAGCTGCCCGAGAACCGGGCCAAGAAACTGGTGAACAAGCCCGCCGCCGGGCACTTCGCCAAGGCCGGCGTGGCCCCCATGCGGGCGCTGCGGGAATTCCGGCTGGAGGATTGCTCCCAGTACGAAGTGGGCCAGGAAATCAAGGCCGACGTGTTCCAGGCCGGCGAGAAGGTTGACATCACCGGCATCACCAAGGGCCGCGGCTACACCGGCGCCATTTACCGCTGGAACCAGCACACCGGCCCCATGGCCCACGGTTCCAAGTATCACCGCGGCGTGGGTTCCCTGAGCGCGAACTCCGATCCTTCCCGTGTTTTCAAGAACAAGCATATGGCCGGTCATTACGGCGTGGAGCGGGTTACCATCCAGCACCTGTCCGTCGTCAAGGTGGACAAAGAACGCAGCCTGCTGCTGGTGCACGGCG
>CAJOPV010000198.1 GCA_905236495.1 uncultured Christensenellaceae bacterium | reverse complement strand
TGGACGAGGCCACCTCCTCCATCGATACCCGCACCGAAGCCCTCATCGAAAAGGGCATGGACGGCCTGATGAAGGGGCGCACCGTGTTCGTCATCGCCCATCGGCTGTCCACCGTCCGCAACTCTCAGGCCATCATGGTGCTGGAAAACGGCGTCATCATCGAGCGCGGCAACCACGAGCAGCTGCTGGAGCAGAAGGGCAAGTATTACCAGCTCTACACCGGCATGTTCGAGCTGTCATAAACGCCGCTTGAAAATACGGAAAACTGTGCTATAATGAAAGCATGAAATCATCCAAGAAAGAGGGATCAGCATGGCAAAGCAATTCATCGTGGAAACCTCCGCCCGGCACGTACACGTCACCCAGCAGGATCTGGAGACCCTGTTCGGCAAGGGCTATCAATTGACCCCCAAGAAGTACCTCTCCCAGCCCGGTCAGTTCGCCAGTGAGGAACGGGTGGATGTGGTTGGCCCCAAGAAGACCCTGGCCCGGGTCAGCATCCTGGGCCCCGTGCGGCCTGAAACCCAAATCGAATTGTCCCTCACCGACGCCCGGTCCATCGGCGTCGATGCCCCTATCCGGGAAAGCGGCGATGTGGCGGGCTCCGGCGCCTGCAAGCTGGTGGGCCCCTGCGGGGAAGTGGAGGTCAGCCAGGGCGTCATCGCCGCTAAGCGCCATATCCATATGACCCCCGAGGACGCAGCGGAATTCGGCACCACCGATAAGCAGATCGTGTCCGTCAAAATCAATACCGAAAGCCGTTCCCTGATCTTCGGCGACGTGGTGGTGCGGGTCAGCCCCAAGTACGCCCTGGCTATGCATATCGATACCGACGAATCCAACGCCGCCTGCGCCTCCGGCAACGTGATGGGCGAGATCGTGGAATAAAGGAAACAGCCCGGAGGCCTCCCCGATCTCTGGACGCTGCGGGGGCCCCTTGCATTCCATCCGGACGAACACACAGCCAATAGAAAACTGATCATTTCCGCCTGGAAGTCAGGAAACAGTCAACAGGCTCCTGAACAGCGGAAACCAACGAACAGCCGGAGAAAAGCGCTTGCGTTCTTCTCCGGCTGTTTCGTTCGTTTTCCCGGCGCGCTTTGCCTGCCGCCCGGGAGCGCCGCTGTACGGCTCAGCGGCAGCGCATAGCTTGTATAATTGTTTTCGTCTGTTCCGCAGGGCGGGCCCGGGGCGGAACGCCCCGGTCAAATGACCCGCACATATTTCTTATTCAGTTTCCCTTCCCGGTTGAGGGCGACGAGGCGCTCATAGCGCTCCACGGCCTTTACCATGATCTTTTCCCAGGGCACGGGAATGGTGTCCCGGGCCTGCCGACCCACCTGCTCCAGGGCGGCGGGATCGCTGACGGCGGAACGGATGACCCGGGCCAGATCGGCGGGGTCATCCTGGCACAGGTATCCGTTCTCCCCGTCCCGGATCACCTCCGCCGCCGTGCTGCCCCGCACCATAACGGAGGGCGTGCCCATGACGGCGGCCTCCCGCACCACCATGGGGGCGGCATCGTACAGGGAGGGGAAGGCGAGCACGCTGGCCCGGCTGTAAAGCCCGTCCAGCAAATCCATATCCGTGATATGGCCTGCCAGGTTGGTGCATTCCCTGAGGCCCAATTCGCTGATTTTATGCTCGATCTCCCGCATATCCGGGCCCTGCCCCGCCAGGATCAGGTGGAAGCGCCAATCCGCCTTCCGCAGGATGGCGCAGGCCTCCAGCACGGTGCGGATATTCTTTTTCCAGTTCATCTGCCCCACGAACAGGATGAGGGGCTCCTTTTTAAGCCCCCAGCGGCGGTTCACTTCCTCCACCGCGTCCGGCGCGGCAGTGCGCAGCGTGACGCCGTTGGGCATCACCTGGATTTCCCCCTCATAGCCATAGCTGTGCAGAACGTCGGCAGTATTGCTGCCCACGGCCCACACCTCGTCGCACCGTTCGTAAAAATCCACCACGAATCTGGTGGCGGCCTTCGCCAGGGTCTCGGACTTGGTGACCTTGAGGAAATCATCGTAATACTTGGAATGGAAGGTGGCGACCAGGGGCAGCTTCCGCAGCGCCGCCAGCCGGATGGCCTCAGAGCCGGCAGTAAAGGGGCTGTGGGAGTGGACGATATCCAGGGGGATCATCTTCATCCGCTTGCGGTAATGCGGGTCCCAGGGCGCTTCCCCGGCCTTGTACTGGGGCATGCCGGGCAGGTTCTTGGCGGAAAAATCCACCAGCTCAAAGGGATAGCCCCCCCGGTATCCCGTATCATACATGGGAGCCACCACCGTTACCTGGTGCCCCAGCCTGCACAGCGTTTCCGAATAAGCCAGGGCCACCCGGCCCACCCCATCCACGATGGGAAGGAACGTATCCGTAAACTGACCGATGCGCAGCATGCCTTTTCCTCCTTGCAGTTTTCTGCTGTTATGATCGCACAGAAAAATGAAAAACGCATGAAAACCAGATGAAAATTTTATGCGCCCGTTTCCTCCAGCAGCCGCTGGGTGAGGGTGGTGAAGCGGGCGGCGATGTGGTTGTTCCGCACCATCTGGGCGATGCACTCTTCCCTGCCCACCAGCACCACCAGCTTCCGGGCCCGGGTGAGGGCGGTGTAAAACAGGTTGCGGGTCAATAGCCTTGGCGGCCCGCCCACCACCGGCATCACCACGCAGGGGAATTCGCTGCCCTGGCTCTTATGCACCGAAAGGCAGTAAGCCAGCTCCAATTCCTCTAAGAGCTGATAATCGTATTCCACGGTGCGCTCGTCGTCGTAGCGGACGGTGACGATCCGATCCTCCATATCGATGGCGGATACGAAGCCCACGTCCCCGTTAAAGACCCCCTCCCCCTCGCTGCCGTCGTCGGCCTTCCAGGGAAGCTGGTAATTGTTCCGCACGTGCATCACCTTATCCCCGGTGCGGAAAACGGCGTCGCCGTAGGCGATCTCCCGCTTCCGGGGCGCGGGCGGGTTCAGGGCCTGCTGCAGCATGGCGTTGAGCTGCTTGACCCCCGCGCCGCTTTTCCGGCTGGGGGACAGCACCTGGATATCCCGCACGGGATCATCGGAATGCAGGAAGGCGGGCAGCCGCCGGGCGCACAGGCCCACGATGGCCTCCGCCGCCGGCTCGGGAGAAAACTGGCGCTCAAAGAAAAAGTCGCTGTCCCGGCGGTTGAGGATGGGGTTTTCCCCGTGGTTGATGCGGTGGGCATTGAGGACGATCAGGCTTTCCTCGCTCTGCCGGAAAATATCCGTGAGCCGCACCGAAGGGATCGCCCCGCTTTGCAGGATATCCCCCAGCACGTTCCCCGCCCCCACGGAGGGCAGCTGATCCGCGTCCCCCACCAGGATAAGCTTCGTGCCGGGCTTCAGCGCCCGCAGGAGGGAGCGCATCAAAAACACATCCACCATGCTCATCTCATCCACGATGACGCAGGCGCAGTCCAGGGGGTTTTGCTCGTCCCGCTGGAATTTGCCTTCCTCCCCGGCGAATTCCAGCAGCCGGTGCAGCGTTTTGGCCTCGTGGCCCGTGGCCTCGCTCATGCGCTTAGCGGCCCGGCCCGTGGGCGCAGCCAGCAGCACCTCCGTGCCCAGCAGCGACAGGATACAGTTGATGATGGTGGTTTTCCCGGTTCCGGGCCCCCCGGTGATCACCAGCAGGCCCCGGCCCACCGCCTCCGATACCGCCAGGCGCTGATTGACGCTGAACTGAATGCCGTTTTCCCCCTCAAACTCCCTGATCCGCGTTTCGACGGCGGGCTGCAGGGCGGTCTGGGCGGACTGCATCAAAAGCCTCAAATACCGGGCGATCTCCTTCTCCGCGTAAAAGAAGGCGGAAAGCATCATGGCCTGGGTGCCGTCCTTAAGGTCCATCGCTACGATCTCCCGGGAAAAAAGCAGGGAATCCAGGGCGTGCAAAAGCAATTCCCCCGTGACCCTCAGGCCCTTCGCCGCCCGGTCCAGCAGCGCTTCCCGGGGAAGATAGGTGTGGCCCTCCCCGTTGGCGGCCTCCTGCAGGGCGTATTTCAGCCCCGCCTTCAAGCGGTAATCGCTGTCCTGGGGAATGCCCAGGGAAAGGGCGATGCGATCCGCCGTCAGAAAGCCCACGCCCTCGATATCGTCAATGAGCCGATAGGGGTTTTCCCTGATTTTCCGTTGGGCGTCCGCCCCGTAAATACGGCTGATCTTCACCGCCAGGGAAGGGGGCACCCCGTAGCTCTGCAAAAACACCATGGCCTCCCGGGCGCCGTACTGCTCCTGGAAGGATGCCGCCAGCTGCGCCGCCCGCTTTTTGCCGATGCCGGGAATTTCGGTCAATCGCTCCGGGTGCTCAGAGAGGATATCCAGCGTTTCCTTGCCGAATTCCTGCACGATCAGCTTCGCCGTGGCGGGGCCGATGCCCCGGATGAGGCCGGAGCCCAGGTACCGCTCGATGCCAAGCAGGGTGGTGGGCTTCCTGATTTCGCAGGAAACGGCCTTCCATTGCTTGCCGTACTGGGGATGCTCCACCCAGCCGCCCGTCAGCAGCACCTGCTCCCCCGCCGCCAGGGCTGGCAGCGTGCCCACGGCGATCACGCTTTCTCTGCCGGAGCGCACCTCCACGACGGAATAACCATTTTCCTCATTGCGGAAAATGGTATCCTCCACCACGGCCTCCAATTGCTGCGCGTCCCGATCCGGCATTTGTCCCCTCCCAGTGAAAAACGGTACCCCTGCATTATACCCCTTTTTGATTTTCCTGGCAAGGCACGCAAAAAATGCCTCCCGGCCTTTCAGAACCGGGAGGCGAAGCGCCGCCGTTACCGCGTGATCACGTATTCGATGTTCCAGCTTTCGCCGTTGGTATCCCGATAGCGGATCACATCCCCGGGGGCGTGGAAGTAATACGGGAAATTTTCCGCCAGGATATTAAACTTTTCCTGGGTTTCCGCGTCGCACAGAGGGATATCGTCCCCCGCCTGATACAGCGTCACCAGCCCGTCCGGCCCCTTCAGCTGCATTTTCACGTCCTCGGGCCAGGGATCGGCATACTTGGCTATCTCCGTATTCCCATCCACCGGCACGCCCTCCGAAAGCAGGTTCTCGATATCCTCCTGGGTCAGTTTCCCTTCGGACACGGACCAGACGCGGCCCTCCCGCCAGACGTAGTTGACGTGGGTGGCGTCCATGACGGCAAAGGCCCAATCCCCGTTGGACAGCCGGATCACGTAATGATCCGCAAAAGCATATCGGGCGGTGTATTTCCCGTTGTCAAAGTCCCGGTTCAGCAGCTTTGCCAGCCAGGGATAATCCAGGGAATATTGATAGGCCGTCACCTGCTTATGCTTTTCGTCCCATACGCTGTTCATGGCATAGCCGCCGAAATAATGACGGTACTTTTCATCGGGCGTGAACTGCAGCAGGATGGCCCCCTGCTCCGTGCGCACCAGATGGGCGTTCTGCATCCAGGCAACGGGCACAGCCGTATTGATGTTATACAAAATCTCGGGATGCGTAATGACGCCCACGCAGCCGATCAGCACCACCGCCGCCAGCACCGCCGCCGCCAGCCGCCACAGGCGAAAGCGCCGCCCTTCTTTTTTCAGCGCCTGCCTGAATCCCTTCGCCGCCTTTTCGTCCGTTACCGGGGCGGGCATCGCCGCCCGGGCGTCGGAAAGGGCCCTGGCGCAGGAATCGCAGGTTTTTACGTGCTCCTCCACCGCCAGGCGGCTTTCCTCGCCGCATACCTCGTCCGCCACCAGCGGGATCAGGTCCCGCACCACGCCGCAAGTGATTTTATCATTCATGGTCTTCTTCCTCCATCATCCGCTGCAATTTCTGCTTCGCCCGGAAATACGTCACCCGCGCCCAGCTTTCCCCTTTTTCAAACAGCGCGCCGATCTCCTGATAGGGCAGCTCCCCAAACACCCGCAGGGAAAACACCTCTTTGTACGGCTCCTCCAATCGGTGCAGCATGCGGTGCAGCCTTTTTGCCGTGTCCCGGTTCATCAGGTCCCCTTCCAGGTCCCTGTCGTCCGGGATGGCTGCCCAGTCCGGGTCTGCGGCCTCCCGTTTGCGGCGGCGCAGGGAGGAAACGTACAGGTTATGGGCGATGGAGCACAGATAGGTATCGATGGAGGATCGGCCCTGAAAGGCCTCCGGGTTCTTCATGGCCCGGAAAAAGGTCTCCTGGGTGATCTCCTCCGCCGTGTGCTCATTCCGGGAGAGGGAGAGCACGAACGCATACACCCGTCGGAAATACCGCGCGTATATCTCTTCCAGCCGCATGCCCTCTCCCTCCTTTCATTTATTAGACGCACGGCGCCGCCCTTCGTTACAAGCCGCTTATAAAAATTCTGCTTCACGCGGATATTTCCTTCCCCGGGGGCATATGCTGGCATATCCCAGGCAGCAAGGAGGCATCCCTATGGCAGAAAACAGGATTCGGCATTTCTTTCCCGGCAGCAATACCGCCGCCGGGTTCGTGGGCTTTTTTGAAAATCTGAGGGGACAGGCCAGCCGCGCCGTGATCCTCAAGGGCGGCCCCGGCGTGGGCAAAAGCACCCTGATGCGGGAGGCTGGGGCGCACTTTGAGGCCAAAGGCCTGTCCGTCAGCTATTACCATTGCTCCGGCGACCCGGACAGCCTGGACGCCGTGTTCGTCCCCGCCGCCGGGTTCCTGATCCTGGACGGCACAGCCCCCCATATCGTGGACCCCCGCTGCCCCGGGGCCAAGGACGGCATCCTGAACCTTGGCGTTTGCCTGGATGAGAAGCAATTGGCCTCCCAGGCGGATGAGATCGAAGGGCTGAACAGCACCATTTCCGCCTGCTACGCCCAGGCGTACCGCTATCTCCGGGCTGCTTTGGAGGTAAAAAGAGATGCCGGGGCGGTGTATGGCGCGGCGCTGTCGCCCAGGGAAAAGCGGGCGCTGACCCAAAGTCTCCTGGCCCTGCTCCCCGGCGGGCCGGCGGGGGAGGAAATCCACGTGTTCGCCCAGGCCATCACCTGGAAGGGCGTTTTGCAGCAAGTGGATTCCATCCTGGAGGAGGCGGTGCAGTGCCTGGATCTGCCCTGGGGCTATGACCCGGACGAATTGCTGCGTCCCCTGTGGGCTGCCGCCGAGCAGGCTGGCCTGCGCCGCGTCGCCTGTCACGATCCCCTGGACGCGGGAAAGCTTTCCCATCTGTGCGTGGGCGGCCTCACCGTCACCACCGCGGTGCTGATGGACGCCCCCGTCCTCGCCCCGGAATGGGACGCCGCCGTCCTTCGCCGGGAGGCCCATCGCCTGGCCTTTGACCGGGCAGTGTATGACCTGTGCCTGAACCAGGCGATAGAGAGCCTAACGGAAGCCAAGCGTCGCCACGACGCCCTGGAGCGTTACTACATCGACGCCATGGATTACCCCCGGCTGGACGAAATCAAAGCTTCTTTTCTCTCGGCCCTGCCCTGATGGACCGTTTTCCGAAAGCAGCGCTTCCCGGCATTTCTCGCCGGGAAGCGTTTTGAAATGCAAAAAAAGAGGATGCTCCTTGGAACATCCTCTATTGGAATCCGGCGGCGACCTACTCTCCCGGGCCGTGTCCAGCCAAGTACCATCGG
>CAJOPV010000197.1 GCA_905236495.1 uncultured Christensenellaceae bacterium | reverse complement strand
GGGAACCGCTTTTGCGTCAAAAGCGGTTACCCCGCGCCCCTTCCGAAAACCGGTTCGGACGAAGGGCTTTCAGAAACCGGGTTGACTCCCGCCGTTGCTTGATTTATCCATTATATTAAGAATGGGAGAGAAGATCTGTGAGCGAAAACTGCACCCATGACTGCTCCACCTGCGGAGCGGCCTGCCCCAGCCGGGATCAGCAGCCCCAGAGCCTGCTGGAAAAGCCCCACGCGGGCACGAACATCAAAAAGGTGGTCGCCGTGATGAGCGGCAAAGGGGGCGTGGGCAAATCCATGGTAACGGCGCTGCTGGCAGTGCTGGCCCAACGGGCAGGCTATAAAACCGCCATCCTGGACGCCGATATCACCGGCCCCTCCATTCCCAAGGCCTTCGGCATTCAGGACAAGGCCATGGGCAGCAGCGAAGGCATCCTGCCCGTGGTGAGCAAAACGGGCATCAAAATGATGAGCGTCAACCTGCTCCTGGAGGAGGAAACCGATCCCGTGGTCTGGCGGGGCCCCGTCATCGCCGGCACCGTAAAGCAGTTCTGGACGGACGTGCTCTGGGGTGATCTGGACGTGATGTTCATCGATATGCCTCCGGGAACCGGCGACGTGCCCCTGACCGTGTTCCAGTCCATCCCCGTTGACGCCGCCGTGGTGGTCACCACCCCCCAGGCGCTGGTGGGCATGATCGTGGAAAAGGCCATGAACATGGCGGGCATGATGAACATTCCCGTGAAGGGCATCATCGAAAACATGAGCTACGCGCTCTGCCCCGACTGCGGCAGGCACGTGCCCGTCTTCGGCGAAAGCCACGCCCAGGAGATCGCCGCCCGCTTTAACACCCGCGTCCTGGCCCAGCTGCCCATTCATATGAAGCTGGCAGCCGCCTGCGACCAGGGCCTCATCGAGCTCTTCGAGGGCGACTGGATGGATCAGGCTATCCGAGAGATACTCAAGTAATTTAGAAAAAACAAGCCCCCTCCCAATCGCTTTTCTTGGAAGGGGGGTGGGGGGAACTGTTCTTTGGGCTCCAAAGAACGGCTCCCCCCTATTTTGATATTCCTTAAAATTTTCCCCCATGGCCCGAGTGGTGTGTCCCCGAGTGACCGGTGAAGCCGCCGCTGAAGCCGCCGCCTCCGCCCCGGGGGCCGGAATCCGTTTCGATGCGGCGGCGGGTGGTGGTGGAATAGAGGAAGAGATCCTGGCTGGTGTGCAGGCGGAAGGAGCCATCCCGGACATAGTTGGCGGCGCCCCGCTTTTTCCGCACGGATTTCATGCTGGACTTCATGGAGAACACCACGATCAAAGCGATACCCAGCCCCAGGATCATCAGCAGCGGGAAAAACCGCTTGGCCCGGCCCGCCGGGGTCACGGCCCCCAGGCGGTCAGCCGTTTTTTCCACGAACACCCGCTCCGCCTGCTCGTAATTGTTCCGGCGCAGGTACGGCAGGATATCCTCCTCGATATCGGTGAGCACGCTGTCCTTGAAGATTTTTTCTGCGGAGCCGGTATTCATCAGGTAATAATCCCGGGTGCCCGTCACGATCAAAAGCATGATGCCGTCGTGGTTTTCCCCGTAGCCGTAGCCGCCGTAATCATAATAATCCGCGGCGAAATCGTAGGTGGTATAGCTGCCGATATCGGCGATATTCAGGATCACCACGTCAAAGCTGTACTGCTCGGCGATCTGACGGATCTTTTCGGTCAGCAGCGCCTCGGTATCGGCGGAGAGCACCTCGGCGGGGTCGATCACCCGTTCCAGTTCAGAGGAGGCGGGGATCGCCGTCAGCAGCATGAGCGCCATCAACAGGGGAATCAGCCTTCTTTTCATCCGATCACCCCCATGCTCAGCAGCAGATAGAGCAGCCCGGTGCCGCCCAGCCCCACCCCCAGGGTGATGCCCAGCAGGTATTCCCAGAAGCGTCCCTTATCCGTAGGCAGATCACCGATGAACTTGCCCGTCTGCCCGTTCATGGCGAAGGTATAGGTCTGGTCCTTCCAGCGGGTATTGAGCATCCACACGGGAAACAGCACCTGGCGCACCCTGCCGTGCTCCAGGGCGATATGGCTGTGGGCCGGGGTGACGCTTGCGTAGCCCGTCACCGTAGCCGCCATGGCGGCGGCAACGCTGGCCCGGATACGCTCGTTGGCCCGGGGCTCGCACGCCGCGGCGTCCAGATCGTGGCGCTGGGCCTGGAAGCCGCTCAGATAGCCTACGCTGAAATCCTTGGCCTCATCCGGGGCGAAGGGCTCGATGGATTCCATCATGCTGTCGTCCGCCTTGGTGGAGCCGTTCACCGGCACCTGGCGAAAGCCCATGCGCCCGCCCCGGCGCACCAGGAAATGATCCGTCCTCGTTACCTGATACTGCCCCTCCCGGCGCACGTGGGTGCGGGTGGCGTTAAAGGTGCAGTCCGCCTCCGCGTCGGCCTCGTACAGCCAGAAGGGCACGTAAATGCCGGTGATCTTTTCCAGCCGGCCCCCGTCCATGAAGCCCCGGGGCAGCAGCCGCTTGCCGCTGCAATGCTTTTTCAGGGCGGCGACGGCCTCCTCCTTGCTTTTCTGGAAGGGCAGCACCGCCTCCGGGCGGTACGCGCCGGACAGCACCCCGGGCAAAATGGAGGGATTGCCGCAATAGACGCAGGAGGTGGCGGCGGTATCGGCGTCCGCCACGATCTCCGCCCCGCAGGCCTCGCAGCGGTAGGCCCGCAGCTTGCCGCTTTCCTCCCAGGTAAAGCCGGCGTTTTCCTGGGTTTCCCAGGTCATCTGATCGTTTTGATCGTTCTGCGCCTGGGCGTCGGCGACAGCCTGAATGGTTTCCAGCGGAAAGGAATTGCCGCAGGAATCGCAGGAAAGCTGCTGGGTCTGGCTGGAAAACACCAGCGCGGCGCCGCAGCAGGGGCAGCGATAACGGGAAGCGGTGGGCATTGCGGGCCTCCTTACACAGTCAAAAACGGAAAAAGCAAGGGCCAATAGGACCCTTGCCCATGATACCACAATCCCGGGGAACTTGCAACAAAATCACGCTTTCCCGGGCTTCACCGCCGTCACGTGCCAGCGCTCGTCCCCCGAGCGGGGGGCGGTCATGCGCATACGCCCGTAAAAAGCGATCCGCTCAAACCCCGCGTCCTGGAGCCAGCCCTTCAATTCCTTCCGGCTGTGGGCCCGCTGGATCTGCGCTTCCTCCAGCCGGTCGTAGGCCCCGTCGGCCCGCCGCACGAAAACGGACAGCCCCATTTCCACGCACTGGGTTTTCTCCGCCCAGCGATTGCGCCAGATATAGGCGATTTCCCCTTCGTCGGAAAAGAGGGTATTGTTTCCCAGGGCGTTTTTCAGCTTTTCCGGGGTGCTGACGTCGAAGATCAGCGCGCCGCCGGGCCGGAGGGCCTCGAAGGCGGCGGCGAAAAACCGCTTGGCCCGGGCGGGGGCGGTCAGGTAATTCACCCCGTCGCAGGTAGCCAGCACGCAGTCCGCCCGCCGGGGCAAAACCAGATCGCACATATCCATTTTCACAAAGGGGATATTTTCCCCCTGGCTCCGGGCCTTTTTCATGGCGATCTCCAGCATTTCGCCGGACAGATCGATCCCCGTCATCCGATAGCCCTTCTTTTGAAGCGGCACCGTCAGGCTGCCGGTGCCGCAGGCGCATTCCACGCACCGGCCCCCCGCCGGCACGCCGCTGCTTTCCATCAGCTTTCCGTAGTGATCGGCCCAGGCCTGATAGGGCACGGCCCCCATCAGGGCGTCATAGACTTGGGCGAAGGCGCTGTACATGCTTGATCCTTTCGGTTTTGCCGAAGCCTGGCCCCCACCAGGCCGCCGACGCGCCCGCTTTCCGCGGTGCTCAGCCCGGCCCAGCCGACGCTTTTCAGCTTCGGCAGCAGGCCCAGTTCCCGGGCCACTTCATATTTCATCCGTTCTTCCTGCGAAAGCCGCTGCATCCCCGACCCCCCTTTTTCTGTCAGGATGCCCAGGGGCGGCGGATTCATTCCTGCTCAGGGGTTTTCTCCTCGATCTCGTCGTCCTCGTCGTCCTCCGCCTTCTGAAGGCCCCGGTTCACCTGCACGCCCTCCATTTTGGAGTTGATGAAGCGGTCGAAAACGGCGTTGGTATAGCTGGCGATGACGAACCGGGAAAGGGCGTAGCCCACCAGCGCGTAATACATGCCCAGGATCAGGATAGCCAGGACGGAGCCGGTGAACCAGAAGGCGCCGAAACCGATGGCCGCCGGCACCAGCAGGATCAGACGGATCCCCACCGTCTGGGGCAGGCGGCCCACCGCCAGCACCAGGCTGTTTTTGATCAGCTGCCCGAAGGTCACCTTATACGTCACCATCATGGGATACATGAAGGTGCAGCCCAGGGCCCACACCGCCGCCAGCACCACCAGCAGCATCTGGGGCACCACGAAGATCACGTTGGAGGCCGACTGCTGCCCGTAAAACCGATACCCCACATACACGATGACGGGAAGCAGGGAGGAAATCAGGGACACCCCCAGGGCCTGCTTCCAGTTTTCCTTCACCGCGTCCTTGAAATCGGACCAGATGAAGGCGTGCTCATCCCGGCTCCAGTTCCGCGTCACATAAGCCACGCCGGCCTTGACGGGCCCCAGGATTGCAAGGCACGGAATAGCCCACAGGCAAAGGGACATGATCTGCTGCTGCACCAAGGCCCCCGCCGCAGCGTCCATATCCCCCATTTTCCCGAGGGCCGCGATCTGCTCCTCCGTCAGTTCGCCCATTTCCCCGGTGGATAAGTATTCGGAATACTGGGCGGTGACCGCCACGCCGTTCAGGGTGGTGGTGATGGTGTAAAAAAGCAGGATCAGCAGGGGCAGCCAGGCCGCCACCGTCATCAGGTTCAGCCGGAACAGGTTAGCAAGGCGCACCCGCAGCATTTCCCAAAAGAGCTGCCAGCGGGTGGTGGGCAGGTCCTCCTTGGTGTAATCCCCCTTGCCGCTTTTGCCGTAATAATAATTATTCATCCACTTGCCAAACATACGCATTCCCCTTTTCTTTTGCCGGACGAGTCCAGATCGCCATCCAGTATAGCATACTTTGCGGAAAATGAAAACCTCTGTTACGCCGTGGGGATCAGGAAGGAAAATTCGCTGCCCCGGCCCGGGGCGCTTTTGAGCTGGATGCTCACGTTCATTTTCTGCAGGATTTCCCTGGCGATGGAAAGGCCCAGGCCGCTGCCCTCGTCGCTGTGGCTGCGCTCCGCCTGATGGAAGCGGTCGAAGGCCAGGCGGCAGGTCTCCTCATCCATGCCCACCCCCGTATCCCGAACGAAGAAGCGCACGGCCCCCTCCCTGCCTTCCGCGCCCAGCACTGCCTCGCCCCCCGCGGGGGTATATTTCCGGGCGTTATCCAAAAAAATCGTCAGCACCTGGGCCAGCCGATCCTCGTTGGAGCGAATGGCGGGCAGGGCCGCATCCGGCAGCGACAGAAGGAAATGTACGCCCTTTTTCTCAAACAGGCTCTGGTTCCGATCGTGCATTTCCCAAATCAATTCGTTTGGGTCGATGGTCTCCGTTTCAAAGGCGGCGGGGTTGGACTGGAGGGAGGACAGCTCCAGCAGATCGTTGACGAGCCGGGACAGGCGGTTGGATTCCTCTACGATGATGCTGTAATACCGGCTCCTGTCCCCCTCCTCCGTCACCATCCCGTCCCGCAAGCCCTCCGCCAGGCCCCGGATGGAGGATAAGGGGGTGCGCAGCTCGTGGGAGATATTGGCGACGTAATCGTGGCGGGTACGCTCCAGCCTTTCTTCCTCCGTCACGTCCCGGATCAGGGCCACGGTGCCCCGGCTGGCCCGGCCCCCGGCGGCGGGCAGGCGGCTCACCGCGCAGAAAAGCACCCGGCTGCCGTCGATGATCTTCGCGTCCCATTGCTCCTGAGGCCTGTCCTCCCGAAGCGCCGCCATCACCGCCAGGCAGCTTTCCGTTTCCCCGCCCCCCAGCAGCGCCCAGGCCGCCGCGTTCTGATGCAGGATGCCGCCCTTCTCGTCGATGGCTAAAATGCCCTCCTTGAGCCCCTCCAGGATGAGGCCCAGGGTTTCCTTTTCATATTTCAGTTCGCCGATGGCCTGGGCCACGGTGCGGCTCATATCGTTCAGGGCCACGGCGATCTCCCGGGTATCCTTCCCGGGCAGGTTTTCCGGCAGCGTCACCTGCTCCCCCTGGGCCAGCCGCCCCGCCATCTCGCTGATGATCCGGGCGGGGCGGGAGGCCTGGCGGGCCAGAAAGGCGCTGACAAGCAGGATCAGCGCCGCCGAAAGCAGCATGGAAATCAAAAGCCTGGTGCGGAAGGAGACCGCCGCGCTGTTGAAGGCCTGCAAGGGCCGCCCGGCGATGACGTAGCCGCTGTCCGAGCCCTCCGCCATGAGCAGCACGGTGGTGCCGTTTTCCCGGGCCCGGGTGACGGCGCTGTTTTCGGACTGCAGCTGATCCAGAAGCCTGCTTAAGGTATCCCCCGCAAAGTAGGGCGCCGCCCCCTCCGTATAGGCCAGCACCTGCCGGTCCCGTCCCAGCAGCATGAAAAAACCGCTGTCAACGGTCAGGGGCGGGTTCACCGCGCTTTTCAGTTCTTCCGCCGTCATCTCCCCCCGGGCGCAGCGGTCCAGCACCCCCCGGCCCTGGGCCAGGGCGCTTTCCAGGGCGGCGGTGTGGGTGGCGATATAGGTGTCGTTATAATAATAGCTGCTCAGGGCGAAAAACACCGCGGTGATCACCGCCATGCTCAGCACCACCTGCCACAGCACCCGGGACAGGGCGGAGGACGATCTAAGCATCCTCCCCCACCTCCGTTTTGTAGCCTACGCCATACACCGATCTGATCTGCACCGCGGTATCCGGCGGCAGCTTTTTGCGGATGCGCTTGATGCTGGTATCCACCACCCGGGGATCGCCGTTGAAATCAAAGCCCCAGATATTATCCAATAATTGCTCCCGGGTGAATACCTGGCGGGGATGCTCCGCCATGAGGTAGAGGATCTCCACCTCCTTGGGGGATAAGAGCACCCCTTCCCCATTCACCCGCACCTCGTAGCATTTCAGGTCGATCTCCGTATTCCCCACCGTCAGCTTCCCCTGCTCCGGGGCCGACAGCATCTGGTTGAGCCGGCGGAAGATCACCTGGATACGGGATACGATCTCCCGGGGAGAAAAGGGCTTGACGATGTAATCATCCGCCCCCAGGGCAAAGCCCAGCAGCTTATCCACCTCTTCCCCCTTGGCAGTGAGCATAATGACCGGCACCATGCTTACCGCCCGG
>CAJOPV010000196.1 GCA_905236495.1 uncultured Christensenellaceae bacterium | reverse complement strand
TGCTCCAGCTCCGCTTCCCTTTGCACGCCCCAGATGGGCAGGGCTTCGTGCTGGCTCATAAAGGCCATGCAGGCCTCCGCGTTGGTGAGCAGACCGCCGGACAACCCCTTCATGGCGATGAAGCCCATGCCCGCGGCATGGCAGGCCTGCACCAGGGCGATGTCCCGATCCGTCGCCAGGTAGGAGAAGGGGAACTGCAGCGTTTCGTATAAGCCGCTTTTTACGATCTCCTCCGCTACGCCGATGCGGTGGGCGGTGATGCCGATGTGGCGGATCTTGCCCTGCCGCTTGGCTTCGGTGATGGCCTCGTACAGGCCGGTTCCGTCCCCCGGGGCAAAGCATTGCTTCGCCATGTGGAACTGGTAAATATCAATGTAATCGGTGCCCAGGGTGCGCAGGCTGGTATGCAGGTGATCCCAGAAGGTATCCGCGTCCTGGGCGCCCGTTTTGGTGGCGATGAACACCTTGTCCCGCATGCCCCGGAAGGCCGCGCCCACCTTCTCCTCGCTGTCGGTGTAGGCCCGGGCGGTATCGAAAAAGGTCATGCCCCCGTCATAAGCCCGGCGCAGCAGCCCCACGGCGGTTTCCTTGCTCACCCGCTGGATGGGCAGAGCCCCGAAGGCGTTCTGGGGGGTGGTGATGCCGGTGCGCCCCAAGGTGATCTGCTTCATGCGTATCCCTCCCGGTCATGGTTTTCTTCTGCTGCCATGATACCAGATTCCCGCCCCCGCGTCAACGGGTGCCCAGGGGGAAGCGGGCTTCGTGGGTGCGCCCGTCGGATAGGAGGGGGGCCCAGCCATCCTCCAGGCGTACTCCGTCCAGGGTGGGGAAGAGGGCGTCCCGGGCGGCGGTGAAGTGGTACAGGGAGGCGCCGAAGCGATAGGCGATGGTAAATTCCTCCGTGTCCGGGGCGGGCCGGGGGCGCAGCCGGGCCCTGTCGCCCCGCTTTTCAAAGCCCATCAGCCCCGTCAATGCCGCAAAGTACAGCCAGGCGGCGCTGCCCGAATACCAGCTCCAGCCGCTCCGGCCCTTGTTTTCCCCGGCGTAAATATCCCCCGCCAGCACGTAGGGCTCCAGGTGGTAGCGCAGGGCTTTTTCTTTCGTATCCGCGTGATGCTGGGGCAGGCAGGCGCGGAAGATTTCCCAGGCCAGGGCGTTTTCCCCCAGGCGGCACAGGGCCAGGATCAGCCAGGGCAGGGCGTGGGTGTATTGGCCCCCATTTTCCCGGACGCCGGGCAGGTACGCGCCGATGTAGCCCGCCCCCTCCTCCGGGGTAAAGGGCGGGTCCAATAGCTTTACGATGCCCGCCTCCCGGTCGTACAGCCGCTCCACCGCCCGGGCCAGGGCGTCCCGGGCCTTGTTCCTGGGCGCGCCGGAAAGCACCGCGAAGCATTGACTGATGAGGTCGATCCGGGGCGGCTGCGTATCCGGGCCTCCCAGGGCATGCCCGTCGTCATACCAGGCCCGCAGATACCATTGCCCCGTCCAGGCGGCGTCCGACGCCGATAGGAGCTGCCTTCGCAGCTCGGCGTAGCGCGCTTTGGCTTCATCGGAGCAAAGGGGAGCAAATTCCTCCAGCACCATCGCCAGGAAAAAGCCCAGCCACACGCTTTCCCCCCGTTTGCCGCCTGCTTTGTTCATCCCGTCGTTCCAGTCCCCGCCGCCCATCAGGGGCAATCCGTGCTCCCCCAAAGCGATGGAATCGATGGCCCGGCAGCAATGGGCCCGCAGCGTTTCCGCATACGGGGTGGGGCCGGGGCATTCGTAGCGGTCGTTTTCCTCCTCCGATAACGGCGGGGACAGCAAATAAGCCGCCTCCTCGTTCAGGATGCTTTCATCCCCCGTGATCTGCACGTACCGGGCGGTGAGGAAGGGCAGGAACAGCCGATCATCCGTGATCCGGGTGCGCACCCCTTGAGCGGGGGCGTGCCACCAGTGCTGCACGTCTCCCTCCGGGAACTGATGGGCGGCGCACAAAAGGATGTGGGCCCGGGCGAATTGCGGCTCCGAATACAGGGTGATGAGCAGATCCTGCAGTTGATCCCGAAATCCGATGGCCCCGCCCGACTGGTAGGGGCCCATCCGGGCGGTGAGCCGGGCGGCCCAGGCCTGATAAGGCAGCCACCGATTCATCATGTGCTCCGTGACGCCGCCGCCGGAAAAGAGCGTGAGGGCGGCGAGCCGCCGGTTCCAAAAATCCCGCACGGCTCTTTCCGCCGCCGCCGCGCCCTGAGCCAGCAGCCGGGCGAAATCCACCCGGCCCTCCTCCCGGCTGGGGGACGCCCCCAGGGCCATGGTGACGCGCAGGGGCCGCCGGGGCCGCAGGGTGATGTCGGCGATCAGCGCCGCCGCCCCGCTGCCGCCGGACAGAGGGGCCTCCAGGGCAGGGGGCAGCTTTTCCCCCGAAAGCCCGAAGGCGCACCCCGGGGAAAGGGCCCAAGCCCGGGCCCCCGCCAGGGCAGCCCAGGCCGCCTGGCCCGCTTCCGTTTCCGTCCAAATAAAATCCCCCTCCGCCTGACAGGCAGGGGACCGGCCCTGCTCATCCTCCGCAAAGCGCAGAAGCCACGCC
>CAJOPV010000195.1 GCA_905236495.1 uncultured Christensenellaceae bacterium | reverse complement strand
TCGGTGCCCTTTGCATTGCCTGCTGGCGGCAATTTGATGCTTGATATGAACAGGATGAGCGTTTCCTTACGGATGATAAAGCTTATGGCTTTGATACTGGGGATCGCAGGTGATATTGATTTTCAGGCGGCGGAAAATGTTTTCGTCCACCGGGGAGAGGATGACGGTGGAATGGGCCTCGCAGCCCTCCAGCTTTTTCAGCTGGCTCATGGCGACGGCGGCGGATTCGTCCGTGGCGGCGCAGATGGAAAGGGCCAGCAGGATCTCGTCCGAGTGCAGCCGGGGGTTGTGATTGCCCAGGTACTGGCATTTCAGGGTCTGGATGGGCTCGATGACGGAGGGGGAGATCAGGTGGTGCTTCTTTTCGATGCCGCCCAGGGCCTTGACGCAGTTGAGCATCAGCGCGGCGGAGGGGCCCAACAGATCGGTGGTCTTGCCGGTGATGATCCGCCCGTCGGGCAATTCCAGCGCCAGGGCGGGGGAGCCGGTGGCCTCCGCCCGCATCCGGGCGGCGGAGATCACGGGCCGGTCATTGTCCGAAAGGCCCATTTTCTGCAAAAGCAACTGCAGCTTTTCCACCTCGCCCATTTCCGCGTGGCCCTGCTTCACCAGGCACCGGGCGGCGTAGTAGCGGCGGATGATCTCCTGCAGGGCGGCTTGCCGGCACACCTCGTCGTCCGTGATGCAGTTGCCCACCATGTTGACCCCCATATCCGTGGGGGATTTGTAGGGGGACTGCCCGTAAATGTATTCAAAGAGGGCGTTCAGCACGGGGAAGATTTCGATATCCCGGTTGTAATTCACGGTGGTTTTGCCGTAGGCCTCCAGGTGGAAGGGGTCGATCATGTTCACGTCGTCCAGGTCCGCGGTGGCGGCTTCATAGGCCACGTTGACGGGGTGCTTTAGGGGCAGGTTCCAGATGGGGAAGGTTTCAAACTTGGCGTAACCCGCCTGGATGCCCCGGGCTTTTTCCTGATAAAGCTGGCTTAAGCAGGTCGCCATCTTGCCGCTGCCGGGGCCGGGGGCCGTCACCAGCACCAAGGGGCGGCTGGTTTCAATGTATTCATTGCGCCCGAAGCCCTCGTCGCTGACGATGTGCTTCACGTCGTAGGGGTAGCCCTCGATGGGAAAATGGCGATACACCCGGATGCCCAGGCTTTCCAGGCGGCGCTTGAAATGGACGGCGTTAAGCTGCTCCTGCCACCGGGTCATCACCACGCTGCCCACGTACAGCCCGATGGAGCGGAAGGCGTCGATGAGGCGCAGCACGTCCGCATCGTAGGTGATGCCCAGGTCGCCCCGCACCTTGCTCTTTTCGATATCGTCGGCGTTGATGGCGATCACCAGCTCCGCCTGGTCCTTCAGGTTCAGCAGCATGGAAACCTTGCTGTCCGGCCTGAACCCGGGCAGCACCCGGGAGGCGTGGAAATCGTCAAACAATTTGCCGCCCAGCTCCAGATACAGCTTGCCGCCGAACTCGGCGATGCGGCTGCGGATATGCTCCGACTGCATGGCGGTGTATTGATCGTGGTCAAACCCGATTTTCATTGGCGTTCCCCCCTGCGTATTGATCCATACGTACAAGGATTATAGCATGTCCGTCCCCCGGAAACAAGGCGCGGATTGCGTGAAATTTGTTTTCCCGGCGCAAAAAGGGTGACATTGTGTCAAAGGTTGCGGGAGGGAAGGGGGACGTGTTATAATTTCAGGGAACGGAGGGCGCGCTGATGAACAAGAAAAAGCTGATCCTCATTGCCGACGACGAAATCGGCATCCACGAATCGCTGCGGATGTATCTGACGCGAGAAGGGTACGAGGTGTATTCCGTGTTCCGGGGGGACGACGTGATGGAGGCCTTCCAGCGCATGCGGCCTGACCTGGTGATATTGGATATTATGATGCCGGGGCGGATGGGCACCCAGGTGTGCGCCGATATCCGGGCGGTAAGCATGGTGCCGGTCATTATGCTCACTGCCAAGGGGGAAGAGGTGGATAAGCTGCTGGGCTTTGCCCTGGGGGCGGA
>CAJOPV010000194.1 GCA_905236495.1 uncultured Christensenellaceae bacterium | reverse complement strand
TCCCGCTGCATCGGCGTCAATTCCCCATAAAACCGATCCGGCACAAAGCACAGGCCCGTGCCGATGACCGCCATTTCCACCATCCGCTGGTCGTAATCCCCGATGGTTCCCCAGTATTCCGGATGATCGGGATCGGTGCCGTGGATGATGCCTTCCCGCCACAGGGGCCAGAATTCCTCCGCCTCTTCGCACTTTCCCGCCAGCATGGGCACCAGCGCCCACAGCACCCGGGAAAAGCCCTCCATGCCCGCCACGTCCTCGGGATAGTGGGCAGAGCCCTCTCCCACGATCAAACGGGCCTTGCCCGGCGTCAGGCAGTCCGCCAGGGGCCGGATCATCTGCGCCGCCGCCCGGGCCATATCCCGGCGGGTACGCAGCGGGTTATTCCGCGCCTCGTTCATGCCAATCGCTCCTTTATCCATTCAATCCGATCACGGTAAACGCCGCGTCAAAGGCTCTGCCCGCGGGGGCCTCGCAAATCAGCCGCCACAGGCTGCCGGGGAAACTCCGGGCCATACGGGCGTCCTCCACCGGGATTTCCTCCACGGAAAACGCAAGCCCCGGCGGGCATTGCACCCGAATGTGTCCTGCCTTGAATCCATCCGCTAAGATATCCGGCTTCTGCCTCAGCATAAAGACCCAGGAAACCCTGGCCGGCTTTTCCAGGATGATCCGATCCCGGAGGGAAAAGCAGGCCTGATCCATCGTCATTTCCCGGTGAAGCGTTTTCACCCCGGCGTCTTTTCCGTACGCGTCCGCCATATCCAGGGCCAGCCCGTTCGGAAGGCATTCCACGTTCTTTGCCGCGTGTTCCCTTCCCGGCTGCTGTTCCAGGCCGCCGATAAGGGGCAGATTATGATAAGCGCTCCGCACGTTCCACAGGGTATATCGCTGGTGGGAAAAGGTTTTGGCTGTGTAGGTCATGTTGCCGGCGTCCACGATTTGGGGCTGCTCCCCAACATAGAGCATGAAGGAGCCCACGTCGTTGTGATTGTGGCTTTCGCCGTTGTGGCCGCCTTTGCAGCACAGCGTCATGCCGCCCCTGCGTACCAGGCGCAATTGCAGATCGGGCAGCCACACATCCCGCGGCGCTTCCCGCGCCGCCGCTTCACCGGCGGGATGGAACAGAAGCTGCAACACCCTGCTGAAATGGGGCACGTCGTTCAGCTGATCCCAGAGCGTTCCCCGCATGCAATTGCCCATAGCCGCCAGCGACGCGTCGCCCAGCCGCTCGCCGGCGTATTGCAGCCGTTCGCCGGAAAGGAAAGGCCGGGCATCACAGTCGGCAAAGTTGGCAAACCACCCGCCGCCGATTTCCGCCTTCAGGGGAAACGACAGGATATTGTGGATCTTTTCCTCCTGCCAGAAGGTCATTTTTCCGCCTGTCGCCCAATCCAGCAGCTCCAGACAGTCCAGCAGCGCGCCGCCCGCCATGTTCCAATAACCCGCGCCCTCGTCGCATCCGCCGTCCGCAGGCACTGTGTCCAGCCAGCGGTCCAGCATCCGGCAGGCCCGGTCCAGCAGCGCCGCCAGGGCGTTCCGATCCTCAAGCCACGCGCAGGCGCACAGCATCACATTGGATATGATCCAGGGCGTCCAGTTGCACAAATCCTTCCGGCGGACGCCCATCCACCAGAAATCGTCCGTTTCCATGAAGGGCCTGAGAATCCGGCGGGCGATTTCCCGCTTCATCCGGCGGCAGATCTCGGGCGTTTCCGCGTCCAGCCGGGTTTTCAGCAAATGCCGCACCAGGGAGAGGATCATGCCCGTCTGCGCGGAAAACAAGTCGATGTATGGCTTTTCAGTGTCCGGCAGGGGATAATCCCGGGCCGCGGGCGCACCGGGAATGGGATTCACGTTATGGGCGGAAATCACCCAGCTGCTTTCCTCGCAGATACACCAGACGCCGTCGATCACGTCGTCCGTCGGGGCGTTTTCATCTGTGCAGCAGCGCAGCGCCGCAGCGCACAGCTTTCGCCTCCTGAGGAAATAAGGCCCTTCATCCGCCTCTCGGCTGCCGCTTCGCACGAAGGCCAGGAAATCCGTGGCTTTTCGCATGGGATAGGGCTGGTTTGCCCAGGCTTTCGCCATATCCTCGATTTCGCGGGCATAGCCCGCCGGAAGGCGTTCCCAGGCCGTTCGCTCACTCGCTGGCGGAAACGGGATGATCCCGCCGGAAACCAGCAGTTCCCGGAGGGGGTGCCGATCCAGATATTCAGAAAACATACATCCTCCCGTGCCGATCAAAAGCCTTTCCGGGAAAGAAAGGCTTTTGACGGGAATGGTGACGCGGCGGAAAGAATCAGCCCTTCAAGCCGCTGGTGGCGATGCCTTCGATGAAGTACCGCTGCAGGCAGAAGAATACGATGGAAACCGGAACCAGGGAGCAGAGGGAGGCGGCCATGATCAGGTGGTAGTCG
>CAJOPV010000193.1 GCA_905236495.1 uncultured Christensenellaceae bacterium | reverse complement strand
GGAAGTACGGCTTCAACAGCCCCTTCAAGGCGGAGGTGTATTTCATCAACACCCGCCAGTTCCTGGATCAGAAATGGGGCACCAGCAGCCCCGTTATGATGCGGGACGCCGAATTCGGCATGGTGCGCATCCGGGCCTTCGGGGCCTATTCCTTCCGGGTGGCGGACCCCAAGACGTTCCTCAAGGAGGTCTTCGGCACCGCCGCTTACATGACGACGGAGGGCGTCACCGGGCAATTGAAGCGCATCCTGGTTTCCGGCCTCAGCGACGCCATCGCCCAGAGCAAGATCCCCGCCCTGGACCTGGCTGCCAACTACGACGAGCTCAGCGAATTCGCCCTGCAGACCCTCTCTCCCCGGGTGGCAGGCCTGGGCCTCCAGCTGGAGAGCTTCCTCATTGAAAACATCTCCCTGCCCGAAGAAGTGGAAAAGGCCATCGACAAGAAGACCTCCATGGGCGTGGTGGGCAATCTGAGCCAGTACGCCCAGTACCAGGCCGCCGAGGCCATCCACGACGCCGCCAACAACCAAAACGGCATGGCGGGCATCGGCGCGGGCATGGGCGCCGCCGCCATGATGGGCCAGATGATGCAGCAGGCCGCGCAGCCCGCCGCCCCGGCCCCCCAGGCCGCCCCTGCGGAATACGCGAGCGAAACCAAGTTCTGCTGCGAATGCGGCATGAAGATCCCCCGCAGCGCCAAGTTCTGCCCCGAGTGCGGCACGAAGCAGGCGCAGATTTGAACGCATCGCGCCGCCCTCCCTTCGCCGGAATTTCCCTTGCGGAGGATGCGGCGCGTGTGCTATAATTCCAAGCAGGCAAGGTTTGCCGCATCATAAGAAGGGAAGGATATCCGATGAAAAAGTTTCTGAAGGAATTCAAAGAGTTCGCCATGAAGGGCAACGTGCTGGATCTGGCTGTAGCCGTCATCATGGGCGCGGCCTTCGGCAAGGTCGTCAACGCCGTGGTGGAAATCTTCCTCAACCCCATCCTGGAAAAGCTGAAAACGGAAGGCGGCGGCGCCGGCTTCGTGGGCAGCCTGATCACCTTCGGCTTCGTGGTGATCGAGTTCATCCTCACCGCCCTGGTGCTGTTCCTCATCATCAAGGCTTTCAACAAGGCCAAGAACCTGCGCAAAAAGGAAGAAGCACCGGCGGAGCCCACCACCCGGGAATGCCCCTTCTGCCTGAGCGAAGTGCCCATCAAGGCCACCCGCTGCGCCCACTGCACCAGCGAGCTGCCGGAATATAAGCCCGCCAAGTAATCATGCGCTACCGTCATTTCTTCTGGGATTTTGACGGCACGCTGTACGATACCTATGACCGCATCACCCGGGCCTTCCTGAAAGGGCTGCGCGATCTGGGCGTCCAGGCCTCCTACCGGGAGGTGTATGCCCTGAACAAGCGCTCCAATCAGGAATGCGCCCGGGTTTTCGCTGCCCGGATGAACCTTCCGCCGGAGGCGCTCATCGCCGCCTACCGCGCCCATTCCGAGGAAGAGGGCATCGATAGCGTGTCGCTGTATCCCGGCGTCCGGGAGGCGCTGGAGAGGATCGTCGCCCGGGGCGGGGAGAATTACCTGTTCACCCATCGGGGAGAAAGCCTGTTCAAGTTCCTGGATCGGGACGGCATCCGGCGCCTGTTTTCCGACCTGATCACCAGCCTGGACGGCTTCCCCCGAAAGCCGGCCCCGGACGCGCTGAATCATCTGATCCAAAAGCACGGCCTGGAAAAAGCCCAGTGCGTCATGGTGGGCGACCGGGATATCGACCTGGACGCCGGCAAAAACGCAGGCATTTCCTGCGCCCTCTTCGACCCGGAGGGCTTCTACCCCGATTACGACACCCCCTGGCGCTTCAAAACCATGGCGGAGCTGCAAAGCGCCCTGTGCGATCCCTGACCATTCCGCCCCGATCCCCGCCCGGCATGACCGGGCGGATTTTTTTGCCCAAATTATACAAAAAATCATTTGCATTTATTAGGAAGAAACCCTTCCAATTCCTATGCATTTGTGTTATAATGGGTTGGTGGTGGGCTTATGCGCCCATTCCACGCCACGGCAAGCGAAACAGGAGGAAATTATGGCTGCGGATTTGGAAAATCTGGATGCGGAGCTGCACGCTTCCGCACATTATGATGAAAACCAGATTCAGGTCCTGGAGGGCCTGGAGGCGGTGCGCAGGCGCCCCGGCATGTATATCGGCTCCACCGACGCCCGGGGGCTGCACCATTGCGTATATGAAATCGTGGACAACGCCATCGACGAGGCGTTAGCCGGCTACTGCACGGAGATACTGGTAACGCTGCACAGCGACGGCTCTGTATCCGTCCGGGACAACGGGCGGGGCTTCCCGGTGGGCATTCACCCGAAGATGAAGCGCCCGGCGGTGGAGGTGTGCCTCACCATCCTGCACGCAGGAGGCAAGTTCGGCGGCGAAGGATACAAGGTGTCCGGCGGCCTCCACGGCGTGGGCGCCTCCGTCGTCAACGCCCTTTCCCGCCACATGCGGGTGGAGGTGCGGCAGGACGGCAAGGTCTATGAGCAGGAATACAATATCGGCAAGATCGAATACGACCTGCGCGTCATCGGCGAAACCCGGGAGACGGGCACCACCGTGCGCTTCTGGCCCGATATCCGCAGCGAGGAAAACCCCGGCGGCGTGTTTGACCCGGGCATCGATTTTTCCTTCGACGTGCTGAAGGCCCGCATCCGGGAAATGGCCTTCCTCAACAAGGGCATCAAGATCGTCCTGCGGGACGAGCGCCCGGAGGAGCCCATGGAGCGCACCTTCCACTACGAGGGCGGCATCCGGGAGTTCGTCAAGTACCTGAACAAAAACAAAGAGGTGCTCTTCCCCGAGCCCATTTACGTGGAGGGCGTGAAAAACGGCGTATCGGTGGAAGTCGCCATGCAGTATAACGACAGCTACGCCGAAAACATCTATACCTTCGCCAACAACATCCACACCCCCGAGGGCGGCACCCACCTGATGGGCTTCCAAAGCGCCCTGACCCGGGTCATCAACGATTACGGGCGGCGCTATAAAATCCTCAAGGACGCCGACGCCAACCTGAAGGGCGAGGATACCCGGGAATCCCTGGCGGCGGTGATCTCCGTCAAGATGCACGAGCCCCAGTTTGAGGGCCAGACCAAATCCAAGTTAGGCAACAGCGAAGTGCGTCCCATCG
>CAJOPV010000192.1 GCA_905236495.1 uncultured Christensenellaceae bacterium | reverse complement strand
TGCTTTCCGAAATCTCTTCTCCCGCCGATCTGCAGAAGCTGGATCACCAGGAGCTGCAAACGCTGTGCGGGGATATCCGCAAAGAAATCATTCGCACCGTAGCCCAGAACGGGGGGCATCTGGCCTCCAACCTGGGCGTGGTGGAATTGACCGTGGCCCTGCATCGGGCCTTTTCCTGCCCCCGGGATCAGATCGTGTTCGACGTGGGGCATCAGTGCTATGCCCATAAAATGCTCACCGGGCGGTACGGGCGGTTTTCCACCCTGCGGAAGCTGGACGGCCTGTGCGGCTTTCCCCGGCGGGAGGAAAGCGAATATGACGCCTTTGGCGCCGGGCACGCCTCCACCGCCATTTCCGCCGCCGTGGGCCTGGCCCGGGCCCGGGATCTGAAGGGCGAAAGCTACCGGGTGGCGGCGGTGGTGGGGGACGGCGCCCTCACAGGGGGCATGTGCTACGAGGCCTTAAGCGACGCGGGCAGCCGGCGGACGCCCCTCCTGGTGATCATCAACGACAATGAAATGTCCATCTCCCGAAACGTGGGGGCGGTGGCGAAGCAATTGACCCGGCTGCGCCTCAGCCGGGGCTGGCTGGGCATGAAGCGCAGCGTGGCGGATACCCTGCGGAAGGTGCCGGGGGCGGGAGAAAAGCTGTATAACGGCTTCCAGAAAATCAAAAACCGCCTGCGCAACGCATTGGTTCGGGATCGGTTTTTTACCGCCCTGGGCTTTCGCTATTTCGGGCCCATCGACGGCCACGATATCGGGGAAATGGAGCGGGTGTTCAAACGGCTTCGGGACGTCGGGGAGCCGGTGGTGGTGCATGTGGTGACGAAAAAAGGCGCGGGCTTTGCCCAGGCCGAGGAGAAGCCAGACAAGTACCACGGCGTGGCCCCCTTCGTGCTGGACAACGGCAAGACCCGGAACCAGTCCGGCCCCTCCGCCGGCAGCGTTGCCGGGCAGAAGATGTGCGAACTGGCGGCGGAGAACGAAAAAATCTGCGTCGTCACCGCCGCCATGACGGACAGCACCGGCTTTGGCCCCTTTGCCAGGCAGTTTCCCGATCGGCTGTTCGACGTGGGCATCGCCGAGGAGCACGCCGTCACCATGGCGGCGGGGCTGGCTGCCGGGGGCATGCGGCCCGCGGCGGTGATTTACGAATCCTTCCTGCAGCGGGCCTTCGATCAGATCGCCATTGACGTATGCTGCCAGGGGCTGCCTGTCACCTTCCTCATGGATCGGGCGGGCATCGGCGGCGAGGACGGGGCCACCCATCACGGGCTGATGGGGGTCGCCATGCTGAAGGCCATTCCCGGATTGCCCATCCTGGTCCCCCGGTGCGGGGAGGAGCTGTGCGCCATGCTGGATTGGGCTTATGCCCAGGCAGGGCCCGCCGCCATCCGCTATCCCCGGGATCTGCCGGATGATCTGCCGCCCTTCGGGGGCTTTGCCTTCGGCGTGTGGGAAACGATGCGCCAAGGCGCCGACGGGGCCCTCCTGGCCTCCTCCGCCATCTTGAAGGAGTGTATGACTGCGGCGGACATGCTGGCGGATCGGGGCGTGAACGTATCCGTTATCAACGCCTCCACCGTCCGGCCTCTGGATACTGCCTGCCTGGAGAAATTGGATCGGGCGGGAATCCCCGTCGTCACGGTGGAGGAGCATATGCTTTCCGGCGGGTTTGGAGAAGCGGTGGCGGCATACTGCGCCCGGGCGGGCCTGACCGCGCCGCGGGATATGATCGGCATTGAACGGGGCTTCGTGCCCCACGGGCATCGATCCGGCTTGCTGGAGCGGTACGGCCTGGACGCCGCGGGCATCGCTGCCCGGGTTCAAAAGGCGGTGCGGACATGAAGCAGCGGGCGGACGTGTGGCTGGCTGCCCGGGGCCTTGCGGAAAGCCGGGAAAAGGCCCAGGCCCTCATCATGGCGGGGCAGGTGTATGCGGGCGAAAAAAAGGTGCTCAAGGCCTCGGAGCAGATTTCGGAGGACGCGCCCCTCACCGTCCGGGGCGATCAAAGCGCCTTCGCCAGCCGGGGCGGGCATAAGCTGGAAAAGGCCATCACCGCCTTCGGGGCGGACGTGAAGGACGCCGTCGCCATGGATATTGGGGCGGCGACGGGGGGCTTTACCGACGTGCTGCTGCGCCACGGCGCCCGGCATGTATATGCCATCGACGTGGGCTACGGGCAATTGGATTGGAAGCTGCGCAACGATCCCCGGGTGACGGTAATGGAGCGTACCAACGCCCGGGCCCTGAGTGCGGACCAGTTCCCGGAGCGGCCTGATCTCACCGTCATGGACGTATCCTTCATTTCCATCAAGCTGATTTTGCCCGTCGCCGCGGCGATCATGGGGGAAACGGGCAGGTTCCTGACCCTCATCAAGCCCCAGTTCGAGGCCGGGCGGGGTCAGGTGGGCAAGCACGGGGTAGTGCGGGAAAAGGAGATCCATGAGCGAGTGATCCAGGAAATCTGCCTCTTCGCGCCTGCCTTTGGCTGGCACGTGGAAAACCTGACCTTTTCGCCCATCAAGGGCCCCGCGGGAAATATCGAATTTCTGGCGGATATCCGGCCCGGCTCGGGGGAGACGATCTCCCCGGAGCGGATCAAAGCCCTGGTGGCCCAGGCGCATGCGGAGCTGAAATGAGCGTGGCGCTGCGTAAAATCAATCGGCAGGACGCCGCCGCCCAATGGGCATACACCCGCGCCCAGCCGGCAGATGAAAACGGCCTGACAAATCCGTACTGCGGCGTTTCGTATGACGAATACATGGAAAAGGCGCTCCCCGCTCTGATGTCCTATGAGCATCCCGTGGGCATGCCGGATTGGTTTGTGCCGGAAACGTATTATTATTTATGGGATGATGATTGCCTGGTGGGGGAATTTCGCCTCAGGCATTATCTGACGGAGGCCCTTAGAACCGGCGCCGGGCACATTGGCTACAGCATTGGGAAGGACGCCCGGGGGAAAGGATACGGGACGCTGGGCCTGGGGCTGCTCCTTCCGATCGCCCGGACAATCATCCCGGAGGACGAAATCTATCTGCGCGTCCATAAAAACAACATTGCTTCCCAAAAAGTCATGCTGAAGAACGGCGCCTATTGGGCCGGCGAGGATGAGAGCCATTGGTTTCTGCGGATACCGAAATGACGCCGATTTCCTTTACAGGAGGCTGAAATGGTCAGCTTGCGTCAGTTTACCGACCGCGATGCAGCCGTTATCCGGGAAAAGCAGATGCCCTCTGCTTCGCCGGAGGAAATCAGCGGGATGATCG
>CAJOPV010000191.1 GCA_905236495.1 uncultured Christensenellaceae bacterium | reverse complement strand
GCCGATGAAAAGACCATGATCAAGCTGTCCAAGATGCCCGGCAAGGACGAGCTCATGGCGACCCTGGTTGGCTGCCTGATGAGCCCCATGTCCGCGCTGGTGGCCGTCCTGGGCCAGATCGCCGAAAAGAAGGAAGCCGCCTGATGAAGCGGCGCGGCCTCACCGCCGCATGAAATGCCAGACAACGAAGAAAAAATGGAGGAAAAGAAAATGTCCGTTCAGGAAATCATTGAAGCCATTGAGAAAATGTCTCTCATGGAAGTAAACGAACTGGTTGAAGCCCTGAAAGAAAAATTCGGCGTGACCGGCGCTATCGCCGTTGCCGGCGGCGCTGCCGCGGGCGCTGCCGCTGCCGCCCCCGCTGAGGAGCAGACCGAATTCGACGCCATCCTGGTGGATGCCGGCGCCGAGAAGATCAAGGTCATCAAGGCCGTCCG
This sequence comes from uncultured Christensenellaceae bacterium, assembly GCA_905236495.1. GTDB lineage: Bacteria > Bacillota > Clostridia > Christensenellales > Aristaeellaceae > RUG563. The sequence goes on along the minus strand of CAJOPV010000191.1, from coordinate 10,871 downwards.
CGAAGTGGTCAGCGGCCTGGGCCTGAAGGAAGCCAAGGAATTCGTGGAATCCCTGCCCAAGCCCCTGAAGGAAGGCGTGAGCAAGGAAGAGGCCGAAAAGGTGAAGGCCCAGTTCGCCGAAGTGGGCGCCAAGGTCGAAGTCAAGTAAGCTTCATTTCCATCAGCCGTCGGGAGGGCTTCCCGGCGGCTGTTTTTTTGCCTATCCGCCGCATTCCTGACGGATGATGCCATGTCCCGCGGAAAAAGAAGGAAAAAAACGCCGATCAGTTGATTTTTCCGCCAAAACAATGTAAAATGATCGTACAAGCACCAATGACGGCAAGGAGGGGATTCTTCCGTGGAACCCAATTACGTGTTCATGACCGACAGCGACAGCGACCTGCTCTATTCCATCGCTGATGAAAAGCATATCCCCGTGGTGAAAATGCCCTATACCCTGGACGGCAAGGAATACCTGGACGACAACGGCAGGGCCGGCATCGAGGAGGATTTTTTCCATAAGATGGAGGCGGGGGCCATGCCCAATACTTCCCTGCTGCCCACGGCAACCTATCTGGAATATTTCGAGCCCGTTTTGAAGGAAAAGGACCTGCTCTTCATCGCCTTTTCCTCCCAGATGAGCAGCACCATCAACAATATCTACGAGGCCCGGGAGCAGCTATTGGAAAAATACCCCGAGCGGAAATTCATCGTGGTGGATACCTTGAGCATTTCCGCCCCCCAGAGCCTTCTGATCCTGGGCGCTCACGAGCTGTATGAGCAGGGAAAGAGCATGGAGGAAGTGGAGCAGTGGGTGAAGGATAACCGCATGCGGGCCCACGCCTGGCTGACGGTGGGGGATTTAAAATACCTGGCCCGGGGTGGGCGTATCTCCTCCACCAGCGCGTTTTTCGGCTCCATGCTGGATATCAAGCCCATCATCTGCATGGGCCGGGGCGGAAAGCTGGACCCGGCGGAAAAGGTGCAGGGCCGGAAAAAGGCGCTGCGCACGCTGGTGGATCGCACCGTCGAATACATCGAGCATCCCGAGGATCAGACCATCATCCTCATGCAGGCGGACGTGAAGGAAGAGGCAGAGCGCGTGGCGGAAATGCTGAAGCAGCGTATCCCTACGCTCAAGGGCGTGCGCATCCAGGCCGTGGGCCCCGTCATCGGCGCCCATTGCGGCCCCGGCACCCTGGCCATCAGCTTCATGGGGAAGGAACGCACGATCTGAAAAAGGAATAAGAGTATGACGCGATATTTGATCGATCCTGCCCTTCCGCAATGGAAGGGCAATTTTCACTGCCACACCACCGGCAGCGACGGCCGGGTGAGCCCCCAGGAGGCGGTGAAGCAGTACCGGGCCGCCGGGTATGATTTCCTTGCCATCACCGATCACCGGAAGGTGACGGAGCTCCGGGACGCGCCGGAGGGGCTGCTGCTGATCCCCGGGGTGGAGCTGGATTACCGGGTGGTGACCGGTCATGCCCAGGCAGTGCATATCGTGGGCGTGGGGGTAGGCAAGGGGATCATGGAAATGCCCGGGGTGCTGGACACGCCCCAGCAGGGCGTCGACGCCATCCGGGCATCCGGCGGGCGGGCCGTTTTCGCCCATCCGGCCTGGAGCCTGAACGACCCGGAGACCATCAAGGGATTGCGGAGCTTAAGCGCGGTAGAGGTATACAACCGCTGCTCCGATTTCCCCTGGAACGCCCGCCGGGCGGATTCCTCCGAGGTCATCGACCTGTGCTTTTCCGACGGCTTCCTGCTTCCCATTGTGGCGGCGGACGACGCCCATCAGTACAACGGCGACCAGTGCCATTCCGCCGTCATCGCCTGCGCCGGGGCATGCACCCGGGAGGACATCCTGGACGCGCTGGATAAGGGCTTGGTGTATGGCAGCCAGGGCCCGCGGATTCATGAAATGAAAATGGAGGACGGGGCGCTGTCCCTGAAATGCACGCCCTGTCGTCGGATCATCTTCTATTCCGACGCTATTTATTCCCGGGAGCGCACCGTCATGGGGGAGGGCATCACCGGGGCCAGCTATCGCCCCTTGCCCAGGGAAACTTATATTCGGGTGGAGATCGAGGACGCACAGGGTTTTCGTGCCTGGTCGTCGCCGATAAAGCTGTAAAACATGGAGGACGGTATGGACTGCATTTTTCAGTGGACGGACGGCGACGATCCGGTTTTCCGCCGGTTTTACGACGTGACGGAGGCCTTTTACAGCCAGATCGCAGGCGGACTCAACAAGCGGCGGGCCTTCGTGCCCTACAATGCCTCCGCCGCCATCCCGGACGTACTGCTGGCCTTCTGCGATGGGACGGCCGCGGGCTGCGCGGGGCTGAAAAGGTATTCCGATACGGACGCGGAGGTAAAGCGGCTGTGGGTGGAGCCCGCCTTCCGGGGCCGGGGCATCGCCACCGGTTTGATGGAGCGGCTGGAGGAAAAAGCGAAGCGGCAGGGATACCGCCGGGTGATCCTGCAAACCAGGCCGGCCATGACCGCCGCCGTGGCGCTGTATGAAAGCCGCGGCTATCGGCTGATCCCGAATTATCCGCCCTATGACAAACTGGACGGGGCCGTGTGCTATTGCAAAACGATCTGAACAGCATCAAAAAACGGGCGCGGAGCATTTACTCCGTGCCCGTTTCTGATTGGATATGTAATCAGTAAGCTTTCGCGAAATACATGACCTTGCTGGCCTTGCGTCCGCAGCAGACGCAGGTATCGCCGAAGGGGGTCTGATCGAAGGGCATGTTGCGGGAGGTGGCGGCGGTTTCCTCCTTGATCTTATCCTCGCAGGCCTGATCGCCGCACCACATGGCCCGGGCGTAGCCCCCGTTGACCTGCTGCTTCAATTCCTCGTAGGTGTGCACGTCCTGGGTGTGGGCCAGGCGGAATTCATCGGCGGTTTTGTACATATTCTGCTGGATATCCTCCAGCAGTTTTTTGATTTCGTCGGCGAGGGTATCCAGGGGCGCGGTGAACTTTTCAAAGGTATCCCGGCGCATGAGGGTGGCGACGCCGTTTTCAATGTCCTTGGGCCCGATCTCCACCCGCACGGGCACGCCCTTCAGCTCCCACTCGTTGAATTTCCAGCCGGGGGATACGTTGTCCCGGTCGTCCAGCTTCACGCGGACGCCGGCGGCTTTGAGGGAAGCGAACACTTCCCCGCACTTTTCCATCACGCCGCCCTTGTGGGCCGCGATGGGCAATATCACCGCCTGGAAGGGGGCGATCATGGGGGGCAGCTTCAGCCCGCGCTCGTCGCCATGGGTCATAATGATGGCGCCGATGAGGCGGGTGGAAACGCCCCAGCTGGTTTCATGGCAGTATTCCAGCTTGCCTTCCTTGGAGAGATACTGAATCTCGAAGGGTACGGCAAAATTGGTGCCGAAATTGTGGCTGGTGCCGGCCTGCAGGGCTTTCCCGTCCTGCATCATGGCCTCCACGGAATAGGTGGCCCGGGCGCCGGCAAACTTTTCCTTATCGGATTTCTGCCCGGCGAACACGGGGATCGCCAGGTTCTTTTCGCAGAAGGTCTTATACACGTTCAGCATCAGCTGGGTCTCTTCCTCCGCTTCCTCGGCGGTGGCGTGGACGGTGTGGCCCTCCTGCCACCAGAATTCGGCGGTGCGCAGGAAGGGCCGGGTGGTCTTTTCCCAGCGCATGACGGAGCACCACTGATTGTATTTCAGCGGCAGGTCCCGGTAGCTCTGCACCCACTTTGAAAACATGGTGCAGAAAATGGTTTCGCTGGTGGGGCGGACAGCCAGGCGCTCCTGCAACGGCTCGGTGCCGCCCTGGGTGACCCAGGCCACCTCGGGAGCGAAGCCCTCCACGTGATCCGCTTCTTTCAGCAGCAGGGATTCGGGGATCAGCATGGGCATGGAGACGTTTTCATGGCCCGTATCCTTGAACATCTGGTCCAATTGCTCATGGATCAGCTCCCAAATGCGGTTGCCGTAGGGCTTCAGGGCCATGCAGCCCCGGACGGGGGTATAATCCATCAGATCGGTCTGGGTCACCACGTCGGTGTACCATTGGGAGAAGTTTTCATCCCGGGGGGTGATGTGCTGCACAAATTCCTGTTTCTTTTCCTTTGCCATGGTTCGTATCCCTCCAAAAATTTACCCTCCGTCCAACGCAGGGACGAAGGGATGCTTCGCGGTACCACCTTGCTTGGCGCTTTTCGGAAGCGCCCGGCTTTTGCCATCCGATAACGGGGATGACCCGGCGGGAACAGGCCGCGGCCCACGGGCGGGATGCCTGCCTGTGCGCGCTTTTCAGCCAAGGGGCGCGCTCTCTGCTGCTGGGCGGCGTTTTTCCCGTGCATTGCCGTTTGAACAAGGGCATTATACAGGATACGCCGGGAAATTGCAAGGGGGAGGGCGGAAAAACGCGGCATTTGCTCAGCCCAAGCAGGCAATTTCCGCAGCGCGGGGCTGCGCCGGTTGAGGCTGCGGGCCTTATGAATCCCCATGAGATCCCTGTGGCTGTCGAAAACCGCCGCGTAATTGCATTATACGGCGGTTTTTGGGGTGATTCCTTGTTGGCTGGCGGCGAGTAACCTTTGGGAAACACCGCTTCCTGCCTATATTCTATGCATATGTTTCCTGATCGTCAGCTATCCGCAAGCTTTATTGCCATCCCGCGCTTTGGACGGCGGCCATGGCCTGGGTGAGGGAGGACATGGCGGCGGCTAAGGCGTCGCTGGAGGGGTTGGAGGACATGACGCTGTTCAGGTTATTGATGGCGTTGACTAAGGCGTTATAGGCCGGGTGCTCCTGGGGCAGGGAGGCCAATTGCTGCTGGGCCTGGGCGGAAAGGCGCTGGGCGTCGGGCAGCAGGGTATTCTGCACCAGAGATTGATCGTACCCGCCCGCGTTGGCAGTCTGATGCAGGGCGCAGGTGCGTCCCTGGAGCAGGGCGGCGTTGGCGGCGCTGTCCGCCGTGAGGCGGAGGCCGGCGTATTCGCCCAGGTAATCGGTGAGGACGGAGGCATAACGGGTGCCCGTCAGGTCGTAGAGGGGATGCCCGATGGGCAGGATCACCACGCCCTTGGTGGCGTGGCTGGGGCAGTAAGCCGTCGCCAGCATGCCGCTTTGGCTGCATACATCCAGGGTGTAATGCATCTGGCAGGAGACGGTGGGCACGCTGTCCGCCGGGAAATAATCGGTGGAGGTGCCGTAGCCCAGGGCGTCGTTGCGGCAGGCGTCCGTCGCCAGCTGGCCCGATACGTTGCAGGTGGTGACCTTGACTAAACCGTAATCAGACGCGCTGCCCTCCAGGATATCCCGGTTGGAAAGCCCCTTGTGGATGGGCTCCATGAAGGCTTTCCACAGCTTGGCGGCGCTGTTGCCCCCGGTGGTTTTGGAGGAGAGGGCCTTGTAGTTATCGTGCCCGATCCACACCGAGGCGCAGTACCAGCCCGTGAGCCCGCAGAAGAATACGCCCTTCTGATCCGAGTTGGTGCCCGTTTTGCCCGCCACCGTCTGCCCGGAAAGCTTGGCGGCGGTGCCGGTGCCCTTGGAAACCACATCTTTCATCATATCGATGGTGAGCCAGGCGGTGGAGGGCTTGAACACCTGCCGCCGGGCCTGGTTGGCATGGGCGTCGTAGATGATATGCTGGTTGCTGTCGGCAATGCCCAGGAAGGTGATCGGGGTTTGATACAGCCCGCCGCAGCCCAGCACGCCGAAGGCCACCGCCATTTCCACCGGGGATATGCCGGAGGAGCCCAGGGAAAGGCCGAATGGCGTTTTGTTGATGTGCTTTTCGGATACGCCCAGCCGCCGGAGGTAATCGGCGCTGCGCTCCACCCCCACGAAATTCATCAGGGCGTAGGCGGCGGCGGTGTTATCGCTGCGGGTGATGGCGGTGCGGACGGTTTCCGGCCCCCGGTAGGAGGAGCCGCCGTAATTCTGGGGCCAGGTATCCTTGCCGTCGCTGCCGGTATAGCCCTTGATGGGCACCGGCATGTTATACAGGATGGTGCCCGCCCCGGCCCCCATCTCGATGGCGGGGGCATATACGGCGATGGGCTTGATGGCGGAGCCTACGGGCATATTCATATCCGCCGCCCGGTTCAGCGTTTTTCGCTTGGCGGGGGCGGTGCGGCTGCCCACGATGGCCTTGATTTCCCCGGTGCGGTAATCCAGCACCACGGCGGCTGCCTGGGGCTGGATGATCTCGTCGTAGGTGCCGTCGGCATTCCTGGCGCGGTATATCTTATCCGAGGGGTCCCGCAGGGCGGGGTAATCGGAATAGGTTTGCAGCGTTTTTTCCACGGTGGCTTGGATTTGCGTATCCAGGGCCAGATACACGTGATAGCCGCCGGTGCGCAGCTCGTTTTCCATCTTATTGCGGTTGGCGGCGGTATCCTCCAGGCCCCGGCTGGAAAGCAGGGTCTTGACCACGTCCCGGATGGCGTACTCCACATAATGGGCATAGGGGTAGAGGGCGGTGGATTCCGGCGAATTTTCCAGCACCCGGGCGGTGGCGGGGTCCAGGGCCGCCAGATACTGCTCGTGGGTGATGAACTGGTTTTCGTACATGCACCTGAGCACGTAATCGGTGCGGTCGTTGGTGATCTTCCGGTAGTCGGTGGTATCACTTTGGCGGGTGTAGAAATTGCGGCGGGGGTTGTAGTAGTAGGGGTTATTCGTCATGCCCGCCAGCATGGCGCATTCCCGCAGCGTCAGATCGAACAGGTTATCCCTGCCGAAATAGCCGAAGGCCGCCACCTTCACGCCGTAGTAATCCTCGCCCAAATAAATGGTGTTCAGGTAGGATTGCAGGATCTCCTGCTTGGTATAGCGGGTCTCCAGCTGCATGGCCAGGTAAGCCTCCTGGATCTTGCGCTTATAGGATTGTTCGCTGGAGAGCAGGGTATTTTTGATGAGCTGCTGGGTAATGGTGCTGCCCCCCTGCTGGGAACCTGAAACGAAATTGGTGACGAAGGCGCCTACGATGCGCTTCACGTCCACGCCGTTATGGGTGTAAAACCGGGCGTCCTCCACCGCCACGAAGGCGTGCTGGAGGGTGAGGGGCATGGCGTCAATGGAGACCATGATGCGGTTTTCCGATCCCTTGTAATCGGTGATGCGGTTGCCGCCGGCGTCGTAGATGAAGGAGGTCTGGGCCTGATCGTCAATGGCGCTCAGGTCCAGGACGGGGGCTGTCTCCATGTACGCTTTCGCAACGCCCACCACGGCCCCCAGCCCCGCCAGGCCGAAAACCAGGATGAGCAAAACCAGGATGCGAAAGGAATTCACCATCACCCCCAAGACAAAGGAGGGGCGGCGGGTGCGGGGCTTGAAGATGGTCTTTTTCGGCGGTTTTTCCTCCGCAGGCAAAACAAGGGCGTCCTCGCCCAGCCAGGTATCGGCAGGCGCGGCGGGGGCGTCCGGGTAAGCGGCGCCGTCTGCTTCCTGGACGGCCTCGGGGTAAATATCCTCTGGAGCATAGGCGGGCGCGCCGGGGGCCTCCCAGGCGTTCCCGCTGTCGGGGCTTTCTCCGTACTGTTCCGGGGGCAGATTGCGGTCCACGGCGGCGCCTCCCTGCTGACTGAAATTTTATCTATTATAACACGTATGGGCGGCAAAACACAAGCGCCGCACCCATACAACGGATGCGGCGGCGGATTTCATGCCGAAAAAAGTCAAAATGGCGCTTCGTTTCCGTGAACGCAGCGGCAGGCGGCTGCCAGCCCCACGCACAAAAGCCCCGGCAGGGCGTAGATCATGTGATTCGTCAGCAGATACATGCCCAGCAGCAGCGCCCCGTACCAGGCGTATTTCCGGGCGCGCTTTCTAAAGAACACGGCCCGCAATAGCCTTGGCGCGGCGTTTTTCTTCCGGCGTTTGCCCAGGGCTACCAGCTGGCTGTCGGTGGCGGGGCCGAAGCGCCCGAAAAGGCGGATCAGGGCGTCCCGCTGGAGGAAGGAAACAGGCAGCAGGCTTTCCGCCTGCTCAAAAGCCTTGTCGGATACGGGGCAGGGGGCGCACAGCAGCCCCCGGGCTGCCCCCAGGGCCTGGGCGCAGCGCTGAAGGGAAAGCACGTGCTCCGCCGAAACGGATGAGGACAGGGGCAATTGCAGGAAGGAAATCAGCGTTTTTTCTTCCTGCCGCAGGCAAAGCACCCCTTCCTTCCCGGTGCGCAGCAGCTCCATGGGCTTTTGCAGGGAGAGGAGCATGGCGGTTTCAAAGTGCGCCTGAGCAGGGGAGAGCATCAGCAGCCTTTCCAGCGCCATTTCGCCCCCCAGCCGCTCCCGGAGCTTTTTTTCCTTCCGCTTCAGCCGGTCGTCCCGGGTCTTTCGCCGGAATAAAAGGATCAGCCCGTACAGGGCCAGCCCCGCCGTCACCGCCGGCAGCCTGACCCCCCACAGCAGGGAAAACCAGCCCAGGCTGAAAATCAGCGCCAGAAAATGGAAGCCCAGGTCGTCCATGGCGGCGGCGAAGCGCCCTCTGCGTAAATATTCCTGCATTCCGCGGCCTCCCCCCTCTTTTCAGAATGCCCGTTTTATGGTACAATATCACCAGGAGATGAGCAAATTTGCGGCGATTGGGCGTGTTGGGGGGCACCTTTGACCCGGTGCATCAGGGGCATATGGCCCTGGCCCGGGAGGCCATCCGGCTGGCGAGGCTGGATGGGGTGGCGCTTTTGCCCATGGGGCGCCCCGCCCACCGGGAGGCGGAGGCCTCCGCCCAGGACAGGCTGAAAATGTGCGAGCTGGCGGCGGCGGGAGAGGAAAAGATCGTTCTTTCCCGGGCCGGGATGCTGGGGGGCGTGAAATATACCACCGATGTGTTGGGCCCCCTGCGGCGGGAATTCCCGGACAGCCGCTTTACCCTGATCCTGGGGGCGGATAAGCTGCCCGGGCTGCCCTACTGGCATGAAAAGGACAAGCTGTTTGCCCAGTGCGATTTTCTCTGCTTTCCCCGGCCCGGGGTGGATATCGCCCAGGCGGCGGAAAAGGCCCGGGCAGCCGGGGCCCGGGTGGATATCCTGCCGATGGAGGGCATCCCCGTTTCCTCCAGCCTGGTGCGGGCCCAAACGGCGGCGTATCAGGACGCGGAGGGGCTGGACCGGAAGGTCTTATGCTATATGGCGCAGCGGGGGCTGTATCAGAAGGATTGGCTGCCCAAGCTGCAGACCATGATGAACCCCCGCCGCTTCCGGCACACCCTGGGGGTCAGGAACGAGGCGGTGCGCCTGGCGGATCGCCACGGGGCGGATATCCAGCGCAGCGCCCTGGCGGGGCTTTTGCACGACTGTGCCAAGGGCATGCCCGTGCAGGAGATGGACCGCGTCGCCCGGGAGCAGCATTTGATCGAAGATGAAAACATGTACGGCTCCGGGGCCATGCTCCACGGCCCGGTGGGGGCTTACGTGGCAAAGACCCAGTTCGGCGTGAGGGACGAGGAAATTTTGAACGCTATCCGGGGCCACACCATCGGACGGGTGGGCATGACGAAATTGGAGCTGGTGCTCTTCGTGGCGGACGCTACGGAGGAAAACCGGGAAAACTACCCGGGGCTTCATCAGATCCGCTACCTTGCGGACCGTTCCCTGCCGGCGGCGGCCCTTCGGTCCATGGAGCTGACCCAGGCATACCTGACGGAAACGGGCCGGCCCTTTTTCCCGGCGGCGTACCGGGCCCGGGCGTACCTGGAGGGCATTTTGACGGAAAAGGAAAAGGCGCTGCTTGCGTCTGTGAGATAAGAAAAAAGGAGGACGAGAAATGGAGAATACCAGCCTGGCCCTGCGGATCGCAAAGATCCTCTACGACAAGAAGGCACAGGATATCTCGGTGCTGCACGTGGGGCATCTCACCGTGATTACGGACTATATGGTCATCGCCTCGGGCCGATCCTCGCTGCAGGTGAAGGCCCTGGCGGACGACGTGGATGACGCCCTGGCGGAGCAGGGGGTGGCCCTGCGGGCCCGGGAAGGCCAGGGGGAGGGCCGCTGGATCGTGCTGGATTACGGCACGGTGCTGGTGCACATCTTCCACCCGGAGGATCGGCAGTTCTACCACCTGGAGAGGCTGTGGGAGGACGGGCAGAACCGCATCCCCCTGCCCTTTGAGGAAGAGGAGCAGCGGCCCGGCACGGAAAGCTGAAAAATGAATATTCAGATTTACGCCCTCAAGAAAAATTTCGATACCCAGAAGGCGGAGCGCTTCTTTAAGGAGCGCCGCATCCCCTATCAGCTGCTGGATTTGAAAAAGCATAAGCTGGGCCAGCGGGAGCTTGCGCTGTTCGCCCGGCGCCTTGGCGCGTATGAGCTGGTGGACCGCAAAAGCCCGGAGGCCTTGTCCCATCCCGTGGCCCACACGGACGACGCGGAGTATATCCTGGAAGCGCTGCTGGAAAACCCAAGGTTCCTGCGCACCCCCATCGTGAGAAACGGGGAGCAGGTGACGCTGGGGGCGGATGAAAAGACCTGGGAGGAATGGATCAAAAAGGGCTGACAGCAGAAAGGAGGGCCCGGTATGCTGTACTGTGAACAGTGCGGCCTGCTTTACGACGGGGAAAAATGCCCGTCCTGCAAAAAGCGCGACGGGCGGGAGCCGCGGAACGACGACCTGTGCCTGCTTTCCGAACGGGGCCAGATCGAGGCGGACATGCTGGAGGACGTCCTCAGGCAAAACGGCATCCGATGCCTGAAAAAGAGCGTGGGCGGCGCGGGGCTGGCGATGCTGACGGGGTTGATCCTGGAAAGCTTCAAAATTTTCGTGAATTACGAAGATTTCGGGGCTGCCCGGGAGATCGCCGACGCCTTCTTTGCCCCCATAACGGAGGACACGGAGGAGGACCCGCAATAAACCGGCAAGCAAACAGGGCGGCGGCATATCATCCGTCGCCCTCAGAGCATCG
>CAJOPV010000190.1 GCA_905236495.1 uncultured Christensenellaceae bacterium | reverse complement strand
TATTTTCCGGTAGCCAAATCCTCCATCTTCCAGAAAAACAGGCTGTATGTGCGGGCCAATGAGGATATCACCATCGATATTTACGAGGGCGAAACGCTGGGGGTCGTGGGCGAATCCGGCTGCGGAAAATCCACCCTGGGCCGCGTGCTGCTGCAATTGTATCCCCAAACGGCGGGCTGCACGCTGTATTACGGCGTCACCCTGGATGAGCTGACCCCTTCCTACCTGTGGGATACCATCAAGCACGAGGGGAAATACCGCAAGAAGCTGGCGAAGGCCTCCGCCAAGGCCCGGGACCTGGAAAAGAAGGTGCAGCAGGCCGGCGGAGAGGACGGGGCGGATTTCTACCTTTTGCAGGAATGCAATATTGCCCAGTGCGATGAAAACACCAACCTGAGCAATATCGCCAAGATCCTGGGGGGCTTCTATGCCAAGGACGACCCGGAAGGCATCTCCCTGCTGATGGAGATTTACAAAGAAAATAAAAAGCGCAATGCCATTGGGAGAAAGCAAAAGAAGCAGCAGGTGAACGTGGAAGCGTTAGCCGGTGAGATCGCTGAAGCCGCGGGGAAGAATACCGACGGCCTCGCCCGGAGAAAGGAAAAGGCCGAAGCTGCGCTGCAGGGCCTGAATCGCCTGGCGGAGAAGCAGGATCAGCGCATCGCCGAGCTGCAGGATAAGCTGGCCCGGGTGAAGGCCAGGTATCAGGATGATCCCGAGTTTGCCAAGTATGAAGCCATGCAGGATAACGGCATCGACCTGGCCCGCCTCAGCGTCAAGGAAATGCGCAGCCTGCGCAAGAATCTGCAGATCATCTTCCAGGATCCCTACTCCAGCCTGAATCCCCGATTCACGGTGGGCCAGATCATCGAGGAAGGCCTGGTGACCCATCACTTCTTCAAGCACGGCTCCACCGCGCTGCGGCAGTACATCGTGGAGACCATGGAAAAGTGCGGCTTGCAGGAATATATGCTGCATCGCTATCCCCATCAGTTCTCCGGCGGTCAGCGGCAGCGCATCTGCATCGCCCGGGCCTTGGCTGTGCAGCCCAAGTTCGTGGTGTGCGATGAGTGCGTATCCGCCCTGGACGTATCCATCCAGTCCCAGATCATTAACCTTCTGCAGGAGCTGAAGGAAAAGCAGCACCTGACCTATATGTTTATCTCCCACGACCTGTCGGTGGTGAAGTTCATTTCCGACCGCATCGCCGTCATGTATCTGGGCAGCATCGTGGAGCTGGCGGATAAGAAGACCATCTTTGACGACCCCCGGCATCCCTACACCGTGGCCCTGCTTTCCTCCATTCCCACCACGGAGGCCGATTCCGCCGATAAGGAAAAGATCATCCTGGAGGGCAATATCCCCAGCCCCGTGAATCCCCCTGCCGGCTGCAAGTTCTGCACCCGCTGCTACATGGCGACGGATAAGTGCCGTCGGGTGTCGCCCAGCTTGGTTGAGATCGAGCCCAATCATTTCTGCGCCTGCCATTATCCCCAGCGGAAGCTGGACGAGGAAAAGCGGTTCCTTTTTGACGTCAAGACCACCAAGGAGGCCTGAGCATGCGCGAAGCGGACCGGGAGCGGCAGGAGCTGATGGACGAGCAGACGCCGCCCCTGGAAAAACACGATTCCTTTACCATGTGGGTTTCCGGCATGCTGGTGATCGGTTTGCCCTGCCTGGTGCTCATCTTGATCATCGTGGGCGTTACGATGCTCCTGTTCGCAAGATAAATGATGAACGAAAGCCCAGTGAACCGGTCTTTCGTTCGATCCATCCAATTGCTGGAAAATGAGGGCTTTCAGCGGCAGAAATGCCGCCGAAAGCCCTCATTTTACAGGCGCAAATTGATAGAGGGAGCAATCTCTGACTGCTCCCCGGTGCCCCATGCGGAAGCGGCGCACTGGCCTTTCTATGGGTCTTGTTTGCTCCGCGGATTGGGTCCGGGGCGGGACGAACTGGTTCAGGGGGTCGGGGGCTGAAGAAGCCCCCGGTTATTATCTTGTTCTCTTCTTCAAAGGCAGGGTGGCGGCATAGATCACTGCTGCGCAGAGCACCACCGCCGCGCCTACGCCGGTATCCAGGTAATAGGCGGCGATGAGGCCGGCGACCCCGGAGAAGAGGCCGATGAGCACGCTGAAAAGGGCGTGCTGCTTTGCCGTGCGGGAAAAATTCCGGGCAGCGGCGGCGGGCAGGATCAAGAGGGCGTTAATGAGCAGCACGCCCACCCAGCGGATGGACAGCATCACCGCCACCGCCACCAGCGTCACAAAGGCGTACTCCACCCATTTGGTTTTGACCCCCCGGCTGTGGGCCAGGGCGGGGTTCACGGCGGTGAGCAGCAGCCGATTATACAAAGCAGCCCAGGCCCCAACCCCCAGGGGCAGGGCCAGCAGCAGCCAGAAAAGATCCTGGGGTTTCACGCTGAGCACGTCTCCCGCCAGGAGGGAGGAATACTTGGAAAAGCTGCCGTTCCGGCTTAAGATCAGCAGGCCCACGGCAATGCCCGTGGAGGAAAACACGCTGATGATGGTATCGGCGCTTTCGCCCCCGGTGCGGTTGATGCGGGAAATCGCCACCGCCCAGAGGATACCGAACACGATCATGCTGATGAGGTCGTTTTGCACGCCCAGCAGCATCCCCAACCCTACCCCCGCCAGGGCGGAATGCCCCAGGGCGTCGGAAAAAAAGGCCATCCGCCGGTTCACCGCCATGGTGCCAAGCAGCGCCAGCAGCGGCGTCAGAAGCAGGATCGCCAGCAGGGCGTTTTTCATAAACCCCAGCCGGAAGCACTCAAAGGGCAGGATCGCATCCATCACCCGATAAACTGTATCCAACAGTGTTCCTCCTTGGCATGCCCCTGAAAGCATGGGGCGTTACCGCATGACCAGCCGATGGGTCTCCGTCAATCGGCTCCGGCAGGAAGCGCCGATAAGGCCGGCATGCAGCATACCGGCAGCACCGTTTTTACGGCTTGAAGATCGCCCCGGCGGCGGCGTCCCGGTCCAGGGCGCTGCCGATCTCCCCCCGGAACACGTTCAAAAATTCCGGGGAGGAAAAAACCTCCTGGGGCGCGCCGGTCTTGAGCACCTTTTGCTTAACCAGCACCACGAAATCGGCATAGCGCCGCACCAGCTCCCAATCGTGGGAAACCATCAGGATCGCCAGGTGATGGGTCTCCCGCAGGGCGGACACCGTTTGCAGAAACAATTGCAGCCCGTTCTGATCCACGCCGGAAACGGGCTCGTCCAGTACCAGAAGATCTGGCAGTGGGCTCAAGGCCATCGCCAGCAGCACCCGCTGCAGTTCCCCGCCGCTCAGGGCCCCCAGCCGCTTATCGATGAGGCTGGCGGCCTGGGTCTCCTCCAGGGCCTGATGGACGCGCCTGCGCATAGCCTTTCCCACCCCGGTCCACACCGGGCGGCTGCCCAGGGAGGCCGAGAGCAGGTCGCATACCGTCAGCGGCATTTCCCGATCGAAGGGCAATTGCTGGGGCACATAGCCGATGCGGGGCGCAGGCAGGTCATGCCCCGCCTCATCCACGTGGCGGATGCGCCCGGTATGGGGCCGCTGGCCCAGGATGGCCCGGACCAGGGTGGTTTTTCCCGCCCCGTTGGGGCCAACCAAGGCGGTCATCTGCCCGCAGTGGATATGAAAGCTCACATCCTCCACCAGCGTATCCGCCCCGGCGGTGACGCCTACGTGATCCAGCTCGATCCGGCACAGACTGCATTTCCCGCCCCGGTCATGCTCATGCTTCATCGCTGTCGTCCAGATCGGGGTTCATTTCGGGGATATCGCTTTCATCCAACGCGGGCACGGTGGTCTGGGTGAGCAGGGCGCGAAGCTCCGCCTCCACCTCGTCCGCCACGTCGGGATGCTCCTTTAAGTAAACGCGGGCGTTGTCCCGGCCCTGGGCGATGCGCTGATCCTTATAGGAGAACCAGGCCCCGCTTTTCACGATGATATCCTTCGCCACCGCGTTATCCAGCAGGCTTCCTTCCCGGCTGATGCCCTGACCGTAGATCAGATCAAATTCGCAGGTGCGGAAGGGCGGGGCCACCTTGTTTTTCACGACCTTCACCTTGGTGCGGTTGCCGATGACCTCGCTGCCGTTCTTGAGCTGCTCGCCCCGGCGCACGTCCAGCCGCACGGAGGAATAGAATTTCAGGGCCCGCCCGCCGGGGGTGGTTTCGGGGTTGCCGTACATGACGCCCACTTTTTCGCGGATCTGATTGATGAACAGGGCGATGGCGTTGGTTTTCGCCACCACGCCGGTGAGCTTGCGCATGGCCTGGCTCATGAGCCGGGCCTGGATACCCACGAAGGAATCGCCCATTTCGCCGTCGATTTCCGCCCTGGGCACCAGCGCCGCCACCGAGTCGATCACCACGATATCGATGGCGCCGGAGCGAAGCAGGGCTTCGGCGATCTCCAGGGCGTCCTCGCCGCAGTTGGGCTGGCTTACGTACAGCTCATCGATATTCACGCCCAGGTTCTTGGCGTAGGCCGGGTCCAGGGCATGCTCGGCGTCGATAAAGGCCGCCGCGCCGCCCATTTTCTGCACCTGGGCCACCACATGCAGCGCTACGGTGGTTTTGCCGGAGGATTCCGGGCCGAACACCTCGATGATCCTCCCCCGGGGAATGCCGCCCACGCCCAGGGCCATATCCAGATCCAGGCAGCCGGTGGGCACGGTTTCCACCTGCATGGCGGTCTTGTCCCCCAGCTTCATCACGGTGCCCTTGCCGAATTCCTTTTCAATGGAGGACAGCGTGGCCTCCAGCGCCTTTAATTTTTCCTGCTGGGTCGCGTCCAGGGTCTTCATGTCCTTCTTCGGGGATTCCTTCTTCGCCATGGTTTTTTCTCCTTTTATCCTCTTTCTGTGTTCTTACTGTTCCTGAAATACGTCCCGGCTGGCCCAGAAGTACTGAGCGCCGCTCCAGACGGTCATGCCGCTCATGGCGATGGCGAGGGCCAGGGTGACCCAGTGCCCGGCCGGCAGAAGCATCGCCGCCACCACGCAGAAATATTGGGTGTTGGTTTTGATCTTGCCCAGCCACCCGGCGGCGATCACATTGCCCTTGCCCACCGCCACCAGCCGCAGGCCGTCCACCATCAGTTCCCTCGCCGCCACGATGCCCACCGCCCAGGCGGGCAGCCGCCCGTCGGCAGCCAGGAAGATCATCACCGTAAGCACCAAAATCTTATCCGCAACGGGGTCCGCAAACTTGCCGAACACCGTCACGATCCCCTGCTTCCGGGCGATATAGCCATCCAAAAAATCGGTGACCGCCGCCAGGACGAACACCGCCGCAGCCCACCAGGGAAGCTTCAGCGCCCACAGAAGCAGGCATACCGGGATCAGGACGATCCGCAGGATCGTCAGTCGATTGGGAAGGTTCATGGGTTTTTCCTTTCTTACAGTCTTTTCCGGGGATGCAGGATGCCGTCGGCCCAGTCCGCCATGCGGTAGGTCCAGCGCTGACGTTTTTTTACCGCCACCGCCGCGTCCAGGGCTCCCCGGCGGTATTCGTTGTTATCCGGCTGCAGCCGCACGGCCTCCCGGAAGGATTGGTGGGCGGAGCCGTACTGCTTCATGCCCATCAAAATTTCTCCCTGGATGAAATACCATTCGTCGTCACGGCTCTCCGCCCGGCCCAATTGCAGCAGGGCGCTTTCGTAGCGTTCCTGGCTCAGCAGCCTTTTCGCCGTGGTCTTGGCCTGCTCCACCGGCACCCGCTGATATACCGTGGGCTTCACCGCCGCGGCCTTGCGCAGCGCCTCTTCATAGGCCAGGTTCAGTTGCACCAGCTGGGCCTGGGCCTGCTGCTGCTTTTCTTGATCGGCAAACTGATCGGGGTGGCAGCTTTTCACCTTGGCATGGTAAGCCCGGCGGATCTGCTGCTCGTCAGCGTCCGCGGGCAATCCCAGCAATTCAAAGGCGTTCACCTGTCCCCAACCCCCGTTTTAGATCTGTTCCCTGCGGATATCCGCCCCCAGGGAGCGCAGCTTTTCTTCGATATGCTCATAGCCCCGTTCGATGAACCCCGGCTCGTAGATTTCCGTGGTGCCGTTAGCCATGAGCCCGGCGATCACCAGCGCCGCCCCGGCCCTCAGGTCCGTAGCGGTGACGGGGGAACCGTACAGCTCCTCCACGCCCTCGATGATGGCGGTCTGATCCAGGATGCGTACCCGGGCGCCCATGCGCTGCATTTCCACCAGGTGCTTGAAGCGGGATTCAAAAATGGTTTCGATCACCACGCTGTCGCCGCTGGCCCGGGTGAGCAGGGCGCTCATGGGCTGCTGCAGGTCGGTGGGGAAACCGGGGTATTCCTGGGTCTTGATATTCACCGCTCTGTGGCCCCTGACGGTACGGACCCGGATGGCGTCGTCACTGTCCGTGACCGCCACGCCCATTTCCAATAGCTTGGCGGTCAGCGCCTCCATATGGGTGGGGATGCAGCCCCGGATGGTCACGTCCCCCCGGGTGGCGGCGGCGGCGATCATCAGCGTGCCCGTTTCGATCTGATCCGGGATCACGGAATACACGCTGCCGTGCAGATGGGGCACGCCGGTGATGCGCACGGTATCGGTGCCCGCGCCCTTCACCTTGCCCCCCATGGAATTCAAAAAGTTGGCAAGGTCAACCACATGGGGCTCCTTGGCGGCGTTGTAGAGGATGGTGTTCCCCTCCGCCTTCACCGCCGCCAGCATGGCGTTGATGGTGCCTCCCACGGTGATGCGGTCAAAATACACGTGGGCGCCGGTCATTTTGCCCTTGGCGCTGATGGTGGCCCCCCGTTCCTTCACCTCCGCGCCCATGGCGCGGAAGGCCTTCAAGTGCTGCTCGAAGGGCCGGGCCCCGATGGAGCAGCCCCCGGGATAGCCTACCTCGGCCTGCCCGAAGCGGCCCAGCAGCACCCCCAGCAGATAATAGCTGGCCCGCATTTGCTGGGTCTGAGCATAGGGCACCTTGCAGCTTTTCACCGTCCGGGGGTCCACCCGCATGCGCCGGGCCTGGGGATCGTATTCCGCCTGAGCCCCCAGCCCCCGTAAAATCCGCGCCAGCACCCGCACGTCCTCAATATCCGGCAGGTTTTCGATGACGCATTCCTCATCGCTGAGCAGGGCGGCGGGGATCACCGCCACCGACGTATTCTTGCCGCCCGAAACGTAGGTTTCTCCCATCAGCGGGATGCCCCCCGTAATGAGCAGCTTGTAAGAATCCATCCGGCCTGTTCCTCCTCATGTATGAATCCAAGTGAAAAAACTTTACCATTCTTAGTATATCATAGGCGGCCCTGTTTGTTAAGTGATTTTTTTGTTTTTGACCGGGAAAGAAGGGCGTTTTCCCTTGCAAATGCGGCAGCGGCACAGTACAATGAGGATACCGTCACGATAAGGAGGGGAAGGATACGGACAGCTACGGGCAATACCGGCAGGCCCGGGACGCGGCCTGGCGGGCGCTGCTGAAAATCGAAAGCCCCTCCCTTCCCGTGGATGCGGAGGGCCTGGCAAAGGGGCTGGGCCTGGAAATCCATCCCCTGGAGGAGGCCCGGGATCAGCCGCGGCTTTGCGCGCTAATGGATCAAACGGCGGGCGGCGTGTGCGTATCGCTGAAGATCGAGGGGCAATGGCACCTGTTTTTGAGCGACCGGGCGGACGACGCTCGCCGGCGCTTCGCCGTTGCCCACGAGATGGGGCATCTGCTGACGGAAGGGCCCACCCGCCTCCTGGCTCCCGGGGTAAGGGGCTTTGTGACGGGGAAAAGCACCGGGGATCTGATGGACGAAACGGAGGGCACCCCGGATTACGCCGCGGATATTTTCGCCATCCGGCTGCTGGCCCCGGCCTGCGTGCTGCACGAGCTGCACATCGATTCTCCCGGGGCCATCGCCGGGCTGTGCGGCCTGCCTCCCCGGGCGGCAGCCTTCCGGGGAGAAAGGATGACCCTTCTGAATCGGCGGGACGCCTATTACACCAGCCATCTGGAACGGCAGGTGCGATTCCGTTTCCGGCCCGTGATCCAGGCGCATTTGTATGCGGGGGCTTCCCCCGGCGGGAGGAGGGTGCTCCCCGCCGCAGTACCAAAGCCTCAAATATCGGAAAAAGAAGCGCCCCCGAAGCAAAGCCGACTGCTGATCCTTTTGATCCTGGGCGGGGCGGCGGCGGGGATCGGGGCCTTTCTGCTGCTTCGGTAAAGCAGGAAAAGCCGCGTCCGGCGGCGAATAAAGAAACTTGCGGGAAAGGAGGCATCCATATGCGGCATCGGATCAGGCTTTTATACGTTATGGTCTGCGCCTTCGTCATCGCGGCCTGCGGGCTGATGGTGATGAACCGGCTGGACGGGGATATCGCCGTATTGCAGGATACGGTACGGGAGACCCGGCTGCGCCAGCTGGCGGTGGAAACGGAAAAAAGCGATATGCAGCAGGAGCTTGCCATCAAGGATACGGACAGCTACATCCGGGAAATGGCCCGCACCCAGTACGGGTATTTGATGCCCGGAGAGATCCGCTTCGTGGTGGTGAACCCGGAGGCGCTCTATGACGCGCCGGATACCGCCGTGGCGGAAGTGGAGGAAACCCCGTGAGGCGGGCCGCCATCGCCATCGGCAGCAATTCTACCCGCCTGCTGTGCGCTGATGCGGAAGCGGGCAGCCTTCAAAACCGGCTGACGGCCCGGGAGGAAACGAAGCTGTTCCTGGGCCTGGATGAACGGGGCAATATCCAGCCTCAGCGCCTGGAGGAAACGGCCCGGGCGGTGAAACGGCTGTATGATCTGGCCCTGTCCTCCGGGGCGGAGCAGGTGACGCTGCTTGCCACCAGCGCCAGCCGGGACGCCCGGAACGCGGAGGAGCTGCGATCCCGCATCCGGGCGCTGTGCGGCCTTGATATGCGGGTCATTTCCGGGCAGGAGGAGGCGGCCCTGGCCTTCCGGGCGGTATCGGAAGGGAAAAGGCGGCTGGTCATGGATATCGGCGGTGGCTCCACCGAATGGACGCTGGGGGAAAACAACCGGATCACCTGGAGCGTCAGCATGCAGCTGGGGGCCTCCCGGCTGCTGAAGGAGGGGCCCATCGAATCCCCTCAGGACGCCCGGCATTTCTTAGCCGTTTCCCGGCAGGTGATGGCGCCCTACGCGGACAGGCTCTGGGCCTTGCCCCCCGCCGAGGAGATGATGGGCTTGGGCGGGAGCTGCACCACGCTGGCGGCGCTGAACATGGGCCGGGAGGCCCACGGAGATGCGGTGGAGGGAAAAACCGTCACCCATGACGAGGCCCTTCACTGGCTGAACAGGCTGTCCCGAATGACCCTGGCGGAGAGAAGGGCCGTGCCCGGTCTGCCCCCCTCCCGGGCGGAGCATATGCCCCACGGCCTGTGCATCCTGCTGACCGCCCTGGAGCTGTGCGGCTTTGAACAATTGACGGTATCCGGCAAAACCAATCTGGACGGCTATCTTTTATCAACTTTTCCGTAACAGGAGGCGAAGCGACCCATGGCCCAGGAACTGAAGACCCGAAATGAAATGGACCCCCGCTGGCAATGGCGGCTGGATCATATTTTTGCCGCGGAAGCGGATTATGAGCAGGCCTTTGCCGCAGCCGGAGAGCAGATCGAACAGGTGAAGCGCTATCAGGGCAAGGCGGCGAAGGATCCCAAGGCCGCGCTGGACGCCCGGAACGAGCTTGCCAAGCAACTGGACAGGCTGGCGGCTTACGCCCTCATGCACAAGGACGAGGACGGCGGCGATCCCCAGCGCCAGGCCCGGGCCGCCAAGCTGCAGTCCCTGCTGGTGCAGGCAAGCAGCGCCGGGTCCTATCTGGAAAGCGAATTGCTCTCCCTGCCGGAGGAAACGCTCCGTGCCCTCGCCGCCGACCCCGCCTACGCGGAATACAGCGAGGATCTGCGCAATCTTCTCCGGCAAAAGCCCCACACCCTCCCCGCCGAGCAGGAGCATCTGCTGGCCTCCGCCGGGGAAGTGATGGGGGTGCCCCGGGATGTGTTCGGCATGTTCAACAACGTGGATTTACCCCTGCCCGCGATCCGGGATGAGGAAGGAAGGGAGGTGCAATTGACCCACGGCAATTTTGGCCCCTTCCTCCGCAGCCGGGACAGGCAGGTGCGGAAGGCCGCCTTTGAGGGCATGCACGAAACCTTCCGAAAATTCACCGCCACCCTGTCCGCCAATTACGCCGGGGCGGTGAAGGCCGCGGTGTTCAGGGCCCGGGCACGGCATTACGCCTCCGCCCGCCAGGCCTCTCTGGATCCCCTGGAAATCCCCGAAAGCGTGTATGATAATCTGCTTTCCGAGGTGGAGCGGGCCCTGCCCGCCCTGCAGGAATATCTGAAGCTGCGGAAAAAGGCCCTGGGCGTGGAAGATTTGCACCTCTACGACCTGTACGTGCCCATGATCGCCGATTATGAAATGAAGCTCACCTACCCCGAGGCCTTTGAGCTGGTATGCGAAGGGCTTGCTCCCCTGGGGGCGGATTACATCGAAAAGCTGCGGGAAGGCTACAACGGCGGCTGGATCGACGTGTATGAAAACAAGGCCAAGCGCTCCGGCGCCTATTCTTGGGGCTGCTACGGGGTGCACCCCTATGTGCTGCTGAATCACAGCGACGATCTGCTGGGCGCTATGACGCTGGCCCACGAGCTGGGCCACTCCATGCACACCTATTACAGCAGCTTATCCCAGCCCTACGCCAAGGCCAATTATTCCCTGTTCGTGGCGGAGGTGGCCTCCACCTGCAACGAGGTGCTCCTCATGCGTCACCTGATGAAAAAGTACGCCGACGACCCCAAGGCTGCGGCCTTCCTGTGCAATCAATTGCTGGAGGAATTCCGCACCACCGTGTTCCGGCAGACCATGTTCGCCGCCTTTGAAAAGGAAAGCCACGCCATGCTGGAGCGCGGCGAAGCCCTCACCGGCGAAGCGCTGAGCAAAATGTACCTGGCCCTCAACGAAAAATACTACGGCGGGGCCTGCACGGTGGATGAGGCCATCCAGGCGGAATGGATGCGCATTCCCCATTTCTACCGCAATTTCTATGTGTATCAGTACGCCACCGGCTTTTCCGCCGCCGTATCCATTGCCAACCGTATCCTCACCGAAGGGGAAGCCGCCGTGGAGGATTACAGGAAATTCCTGTCCGCCGGCTGCTCCGTACCCCCCATCCAGGCCCTGCGCTACGCCGGGGTGGATATGGAACAGCCCGACGCCGTGCGCAGCGCCCTCCAGGTGTTCGCCCGGACGGTGGAAGATTTGAAAAAGCTGATGAATTGAAGGGAAGGGATCATCATGGCCGATTGTCTGTTCTGCAAAATCGTTGCGGGGGATATCCCCTCCACCAAGGTGTATGAGGATGAAAGCTGCTATGCCTTCCGGGATATCAATCCCCAGGCGCCCACCCATATCCTGGTGGTGCCCAAGGCCCACGTAAGCTCCATCGCCCAGATCGGCGATCTGAATAAGGATGTGATCGCCGATCTGATGACCGCCATCGGCAGGATCGCTGAGCAGGAGCGGCTGGAAAACGGCTTCCGGGTGGTGAGCAACTGCGGCCCGGACGCCTGCCAGAGCGTGCCGCACCTGCATTTCCACATTCTGGGCGGACGGAAAATGGGCGAAACCATGGCGTGAACGGGCGGTTTTTTTCCGAATCCCCGGCAAAAGTGTAAAATCATTTTGACGG
Source organism: uncultured Christensenellaceae bacterium (assembly GCA_905236495.1). Lineage (GTDB taxonomy): Bacteria > Bacillota > Clostridia > Christensenellales > Aristaeellaceae > RUG563. Next base: position 984 of record CAJOPV010000190.1, on the reverse strand, counting down.
GCCGAAAAACTGTTGACGCACACCCCGGAAAGCGGTATAATAACACCACGGTCGCCATCCGCCGGTCAAACGGCGTCGCACCGTGAAAACGGTGTTGTTTCAGGCGAGATAGGCGAAGGGAGGGAAAACAAGTGTCTGAGGTTCATGTCAACAAGCACGAATCTTTGGAAAGCGCGCTGAAGCGGTTTAAGCGGCAATGCGCCCGCGCCGGCGTTCTGGCTGAGGTTCGCAAGCGCGAGCATTATGAAAAGCCCAGCGTAAAGCGCAAGAAGAAGGCGGAAGCCGCACGCAAGCGGAAGTATTGATTCGCAAAAGGGCCGTCCCATAAGGGGCGGTCCTTTCCGTATATGATCTTTTGCACGGAGGAAAGCATATGGCGGATTATATCCTGGAGTTGCGGAAGACCGTGGGGCACAGGTGCCTTTTGCAGGTGGGGGCCAGCGTGATACTGGAGGATCAGGCGGGCCGGATCCTGCTGGAAAAGCGAACGGACAACGGCCTGTGGGGCTACCCCGGAGGCGGCACGGAGCTGGACGAACGGGTAGAGGACGCGGCGAAGCGGGAGCTCAGGGAGGAAACGGGGCTCACCGCCTTATCGCTGACCCTGTTTGGCGTGTTTTCCGGGCCGGAGACCCATTACGTGTATCCCAACGGCGACGAGGTCAGCAATGTGGATATCGTGTTCCTCTGCCGGGATTGGGCGGGGGACATCGTCCCCCAGGAAACGGAGGTATCGGAGGTCCGCTTCTTCACCGCCGCTGATATGCCCCCGCAGGAGCAGCTTTCCCCGCCCATCCGGGTGGCGCTGAAAAAATGGCGGGATCAGAAACTGGCAAAATAAAACGGTTCTTCTCCCTTCTTTCGGGGAGAAAAACCGTCAGAGAATCAATAACCCCCGGGATAGCTCGAAAGGGCCTCAGCCCTTTCGACTTTTATCCGCAGGACCGGGTCTCCCGGTCCGAGGAGCAGTCAGTATGACTGCTT
>CAJOPV010000189.1 GCA_905236495.1 uncultured Christensenellaceae bacterium | reverse complement strand
CCAGTTACATGAGGAATGCGGCGTATTCGGCGTGCTGGCCCCGGAAAAATGCGACGTGGCCTCCACGGTGTATTACGGCCTGTTCGCCCTGCAGCACCGGGGCCAGGAAAGCTGCGGCATCGTGGTAAACGACGACGGCATCTTTACCGCCCATAAGGATACGGGGCTGGTGAACGACGTGTTTACCCCCGAGGAAATGGAAAAGCTGGGCCAGGGGGACATGGCGGTGGGCCACGTGCGCTACGGCACCACGGGGAACACCAACCGGGTCAACGCCCAGCCCATCGTGGTCAACCACGTGAAGGGCCCCATGGCCCTGTGCCATAACGGGAACCTCATCAACTCCTTTGAGCTTCGGGAGGAATTGGAATTGGGCGGCTCCATTTTCCATACCACCTCCGATACCGAGGTCATTTCCTATATCATCACCAAGGAACGCCTGACGGCCCCCTCCATCGAGGAGGCCCTTTGCCGCGCCATGAACAAGCTGAAGGGCGCGTATTCCCTGGTGGTGATGAGCCCAAGCAAATTGATCGCCGCCCGGGACCCCAACGGCTTTCGGCCCCTGTGCTACGGCATGCGGCCCGACGGGGGCTTCATCGTCGCCAGCGAATCCTGCGCCCTGGACGCGGTAGGGGCCACCATGATCCGGGACGTGGATCCCGGAGAAATCGTGATCTTCGAGCGGGGAAGGGTGCGCTCCATCCGGGAGCATGTGGGCCAGGCCAAGCCCGCGCTGTGCGTGTTTGAATACATTTATTTCGCCCGGCCCGATTCGGTAGTCGATGGGGCCAGCGTCCATCAGGCCCGGGTCCGGGCCGGGGCCTTCCTGGCCCTCAAGCATCCCGTGCAGGCGGATATCGTCATCGGCGTGCCCGATTCCGGGCTGGACGCCGCCATCGGCTACGCCCGGCAAAGCGGCATCCCCTACGGGGTGGGCTTCATCAAAAACCGCTACATCGGGCGCACCTTCATTTCTCCCGGTCAAAAATCCCGGGAGGATAAGGTCAAGATCAAATTGAACCCCATCTCCTCCGTGGTGCGGGGCAAGCGGGTGGTCCTCATCGACGACAGCATCGTCCGGGGCACCACCAGCAAGCGCATCGTAGGCCTGCTTAGGGACGCCGGGGCCACCGAGGTGCACTTCCGGGTATCCGCGCCGCCCTTCCTGAACCCCTGCTACTACGGCACGGATATCGATTCCCGGGATAACCTGATCGCCTGCCGCCACACCGTGCCGGAGATCGCCCAGATCATCGGCGTGGATTCCCTGGGGTATCTGGACCTTGCCGACGTCCACCTGCTGGCGGATAACGGGCATTGCGGCGGCTACTGCGACGCCTGCTTTTCCGGCAATTACCCCACATCGGTGCCGGGCCGCACCGCCAAATCCAGGTTTGAATACAAAAAGAGCGAAAGGCGGGGCGAAGAATGAAAAGCTATTCCGAATCCTATAAGGCCTCCGGCGTGGATATCACAGCGGGCTACAAGGCCGTGGAGCTGATGAAAAGCCACATCGCCCGCACCCTGACGGCGGGAGCCCTGGGGGGCGTAGGGGGCTTCGGCGGCCTGTTTGAGCTGGACGTCAAAGGCATGGAGCAGCCCGTGCTGGTCTCCGGCACCGACGGGGTGGGCACCAAGCTGAAGCTGGCCTTCCAGATGGACAGGCACGATACCGTGGGCATCGACTGCGTCGCCATGTGCGTCAACGACGTGATCGTCTGCGGGGCCAAGCCCCTCTTTTTTCTGGATTATATCGCCTGCGGCAAAAACGTGCCGGAGCGCATCGAAAGCATCGTCAAGGGCGTGTGCGAGGGCTGCGTGCAATCCGGAAGCGCCCTGATCGGCGGGGAAACGGCGGAAATGCCCGGCTTCTACCCCGAAGAGGAGTACGACCTGGCGGGCTTCTGCGTAGGCGTGGTGGATAAGCCGAAGATCCTGGATAAGGCAAAGGTGCAGCCCGGAGACGCGCTGATCGCCCTGCCCTCCTCAGGCGTCCATTCCAACGGCTTTTCCCTGATCCGCCGGATCATCGCCGATACGCCCCTGGATACGCCCTTCGATTCTTCCACCCTGGGGGAAACGCTGCTGACCCCCACGAAAATCTACGTAAGCGACGTTCTGCCCCTCATCGAACGGGGGCTTATCAAATCCGCGGCCCACATCACCGGCGGCGGCTTTTATGAGAATATTCCCCGCAGCCTGCCCCAGGGCGTCAGCGCCCGGATCGAAAAGAAGGCCGTCCGCACCCCGGAAATCTTCCGTTTCCTCCGGGAAAAGGGCGGCATCCCGGAACGGGATATGTTCAACACCTTCAACATGGGCGTGGGCATGGTGCTGACCTGTGCCCGGGAAAACGCCGACGCCATCCTGGCGGCTGTTCCCGGCAGCTATTTGCTGGGCGAAGCGGTTTCCGGCGACGAAGGGGTGATCCTGCTGTGAGGGCGGTGCGAACGGCGGTGCTGGTATCCGGCGGGGGCACCAATCTGCAGGCGCTGCTGGATAAGAAGGCCGAAGGCGCCCTGCCCCACGTGGATTTTGTCCGGGTCATTTCTTCCCGGCCCGACGCCTACGCCCTGACCCGGGCGGAAACGGCCGGCGTCCCCACCCACGTATCCCCCCGAAAAGGCAATACCCAGGAGGCCTTTGAGGCGGATATCCTGAATTGCCTGGAAAAGGACAAGGCGGAGCTCATCATCCTGGCGGGATTTATGAGCATCCTGTCCGCCGATTTCGTCCGGCGCTATCCCCGCCGCATCCTGAACGTGCATCCCGCCCTGCTTCCCGCCTTCGGCGGCAAGGGCTTTTACGGCCTCCGGGTGCACGAGGCCGCCCTCCAGCGGGGGGTGAAGCTCACCGGCGCCACGGTGCATTACGTCAACGAGATCGCCGACGGAGGCGAGATCATCCTGCAAAAGGCCGTTTCGGTGCTCCCCGGCGACACCCCGGAGATCCTCCAGCGCCGGGTGATGGAGCAGGCCGAATGGCTGATCCTCCCCAAGGCCGCGGAGATCGCCGCGAAGGAACTGTTAAACGAATGATAACGAAAGGGGTTCCGTGCTATGCAAAAGAAAACCGTCGCTGATCTGCTTTCCGGCAATTCATATCCCGGTCGGGGCATCATCGTGGGCCTGACGCCGGACGGAAAGAAGGCCGTATCCGCCTACTTCATCATGGGCCGCAGCGAAAACAGCCGCAACCGGGTGTTCCGGGCCGAGGGGGACGACGTGATGATCTATCCCTTCGACGAAAGCAAGGTGGAGGATCCCTCCCTCATCATTTACGCCCCGGTGCGCTCGCTTGACCGCAAGCTCGTGGTCACCAACGGGGACCAGACCGATACCATCCGGGATTTCCTCCGGCACGGGGACTGCTTTGAAAACGCCCTGCGCACCCGGGGCTTTGAGCCGGACAAGCCCAATTTCACCCCCCGGATCAGCGCCATTTCCCATTTTGACGGCGCGTACTGGTATCAGCTGAGCATCCTCAAGTGCGCCGACGGAGAAGGGAAGCTGTGCAACCGCTTCACCTTCGATTTTGCCCCCGTTCCCGGCCTGGGCCACTTCATCCACACCTACGTGGGCGACGGGAGTCCCCTCCCCTCTTTCGAGGGCGAGCCGGAGCAGGTGCTTCTTGCCGACGATATCGACGAGCTGACCGGGGAGATTTGGGATAACCTGAATGAGAACAACAAGATTTCCCTCTTCGTTCGCTTCACCGATCTGGAAACGGGCAAAACGGAAACGCGCATCCTCAACAAGCACAAGTAAAGGGAGGACCAAGCCATGAAGGAATTTGAACTGAAATACGGCTGCAACCCCAACCAGAAGCCCGCCAAGGTGTATATGAAGAACGGCGCCGATCTGCCCTTTGAGATCCTCTCCGGGCGGCCCGGCTATATCAATTTTCTGGACGCGCTGAATTCCTGGCAGTTAGTAAAGGAGCTGAAGGCCGCCCTGGGCCTCCCCGCCGCCGCTTCCTTCAAGCACGTTTCCCCCACCTGCGCCGCCGTGGGCCTGAAGCTGTCCGATAAGCTCAAAAAAGCCTGCTTTGTGGATGATATCCCCGGCCTGGACGATTCCCCTCTGGCCTGCGCCTACGCCCGGGCCCGGGGCACCGACCGCATGAGCTCCTTCGGCGACTGGATCGCCCTCAGCGATGTGTGCGACAGGACCACCGCCCTCATCATCAAGCGGGAGGTCTCAGACGGCATCATCGCCCCGGGCTATACCGACGAGGCCCTGGAGATCCTCCGTCAAAAGCGCAAGGGCAATTACAATATCGTTAAGATCGACGAAGCCTACGTCCCCGATCCCATCGAAACCAAGGACGTGTTCGGCGTCACCTTCCAGCAGGGCCGGAACAATTTTGAAATCAATGAAGCGCTGCTGCAAAACATCCCCACCGCCAATAAAACCCTTCCTCCCGAGGCTGTGCGGGATCTGATCATTTCCCTCGTCACCCTGAAATACACCCAGTCCAATTCCGTCTGCTACGCCTACGACGGGCAGGCCATCGGCGTAGGCGCGGGCCAGCAGAGCCGCATCCACTGCACAAGGCTTGCCGGCGACAAGGCCGATAAATGGCACCTGCGCCAGGCGGACAAGGTGCTGAATCTCCCCTTCCTGCCCACCCTGGGCCGGGCCGACCGGGACAACACCATCGACGTCTATCTTTCCGATCAGGACGAGGACGTGCTGGGCGAAGGCAACTGGCAGAAATACTTTACGGAAAAGCCCGCCCCCTTCACCCGGGAGGAAAAGCGCGCTTACCTGGACGGCATCACCGGCGTATCCCTGGGCAGCGACGCCTTCTTCCCCTTCGGCGATAACATCGAGCGGGCCCGCCGCTCCGGCGTCTCCTATGTGGCCCAGCCCGGCGGCTCCATCCGGGACGATCAGGTCATCGAAACCTGCGACCGCTTCGGCATGGCAATGGCCTTCACGGGGATGAGATTGTTCCATCATTGATAACGGGGTTTTTCT
>CAJOPV010000188.1 GCA_905236495.1 uncultured Christensenellaceae bacterium | reverse complement strand
TTCCGAATACATGGATTGAATGTCCTGGTTGTGCTGGCGGCCCATCTCCATCATTTGCAGGGTCATTTCCGCCTGGCGGCGCTTCATGACGGATTGGGAAATCAGCTCGTACAGCAGGATGGTAATCACCATCAGCGCCAGGGCGCACACGCTGATGACGGCGAAGGACGGGTCCTGGGACGGTTTTCGCAGCTGATAGGAAAAAAGCAGCTCGGCGATAACCAGCTGGAGCACCAGCGACGCGAAAAACAGCGACAGCGCCGAAAAGGACAGGGCGCCGTTCCCGCTCCTGCCCGCGATGCGGGGAATGGCGGAGGCCAGCAGGAACAAAAGCACGTTGGTGGTGAGCATATACGTGAGATGAATGGAGGTATAGGCCATCAGCTGCTCGTATTCCACCCCCAGCACCCATTTGAGCACCGCGAAGGAAATATCCGCCACCGCCAGGAAAAAGGCGGCCAGCACCAGCGTCCATAAGATCCGCTGGGGCCAGGCGCTGCGGCCCGTGACCCAGCAATACAGAAGCGGGAAGATAAAGACCAGGTTATCGGTCTGGACGGGCCAGGGGAAAAACAGATACAGGGTGAGGAACCCGCCGCACAGGGCCTCAAACAGCACGTCCCACCCCCAGTGCGGTCGCTTGGCGTCCGGCAAGCAGCGGCTGATGAAATAAATCATCAGAAAGCCCTGAAACAGATTCACTGCCACTTCAAACAGGGTCCACATCCTTCCTCACCTCCCCTGGTTGTAGCGGTTGAAGAGGTCGAAAAAGGAAGCGGCGTATTTCCGCCCCACGGGCACGGTCTTTCCGCCCGCCAGGGTGATTTGATTTGGCTCGATGCGGCGGACGTACTGGACGTTGACGATAAAGCCCTTGTGGCATTGCCCGAACATTCCCTTTGGCAAAAGGGACAGATAATCGCCCAGCTTGGCCCTTGTCTCGATGGGCTCGCCCCCGGCGGTTTCGATGAGCAAGGTATGGCCCTGGGCTTCGATCACGATGATATTCCGGGCGGGCACGAGGATCGTCTGCCGCCCCGCCTGGACGCTCACGCTGTCCGACTGGGCCAGCATCCACCGGCTCCAGGCGATATTCAGACATTCGAAAACGGCGGATGGGGATACGGGCTTGAGCAGATACCGAAGGGCGTTGACGGTGTAGCCGTCCAGGGCGTATTCGGCGTAATTGGTGATGAAGGCCATGGGAACGTATTCGTTTTTTTCGTGGATGCGTTTCGCCACTTCCATGCCGGATAATTCGGAGGGGATCTCGATATCCAGAAACAGCATATCAATGGGCAAGCCCCCTTCCCAGTGCTCCAGCAGGTCCTCGCTGGACGGGTAGGTGTGAACGGATACGGCGCTCTCCCGTCCGTGGGCTTTCGCCCAGGCCGTCACGCATTCCTCCACCTGACGGCGGCAAAGCGCTTCGTCGTCGCAGATCACGATGTTCATGCCCTTCCCCCTCCCGATCCTGTTTTTAATATTATAAAACATTCCTATCCCCCTGGCAACGCCGGGGGGCCGTCGTTCACGCCGTTTTTCACGTCGTTTGCGCCGCGCTTCCCATGCAGGGAAAAACCGTGTATAATGAGGATGAATCTACCAATAAAAGTGCCCGAAAAACGAAGGAAGGAGGGGATACTGTTTGCGTCAGAATACGCGCCGTTCACGCCGGGACAGCCGTTTTGCGTCTTTGTTCCGTTATGCTGGCATGGGAAACGGGAGCAACGCCCGTTTCGGCAATGCCGACGAAACGAAGGAGGAAAGGATCATGAAGCGAATGTTGGCCGGATTGATGGCGGCGGTACTGGTGCTGGGCGTCGCGGTGTTTGTGCTGGCGGAATCCCCCCTGCACCGATACGAAAATACCTGGATGTGGGATCAGGCCCTGGACGAAGCCGCCGTTTGGGTGCTGGATTTCGACGGGGAGATCACCCGCTGGAAATACGACGCCCAGGCGCCGGAGCACGTGGGAAACGTGCCGGTCATCACAGAGGAAATGTTCCAGGACTATCAGCTGACGTACAGCCAGCTGTCCGCCGCGATCCAGGCGGCGATCGACGAAACGGTGACCCAGCTGGCCCCGGACGGGGACACGCTGTACGTGATCAACCGTTTTGCCGGAAAGATCGGCACGGTGGACGATACGGGCGTGCATTGGGGCGCGTCCTTTGATCCCGCGCCGCTTTTCAATACTGAAGGCTGGGAAAGGGCTTCCCTTGGAAAAACCGTCGTAGATCACCGCCTGTATATACTGCTGGAGGACGATGGGAAT
>CAJOPV010000187.1 GCA_905236495.1 uncultured Christensenellaceae bacterium | reverse complement strand
TGATGGCGGTCACCAGCGGCTCATGGGCGGACAGGGAAAGGGCGGTCAGGGGCATATCCAGCCTTTGGGCCAGGGCCGCGCCCCGGTCTCCGCCCGCCTGCATCAGCCTTTCCTGCAGCTCCTTGGGCAATGGCCGATGGATGCGGAACCGCTTCATCAGCTCCCCCGCCATGTGCCCCGCGTCCGCCGCAGACCCGCCGTTGCCCGCAATGAGCAGCTTGCAGCCCCTTTCGTAGGTTTTCTCCATCACCCGGTACGCCTCCGCGATCTGATCGGTGATGGGTGTTAATTCGCCGTAGCGGGAAAGCAGCTGAGCCGTATGCCGCCTGATTTCTTCCTTCAAATGCTTCATTCCTGATCCCCCTCTTTATTTTCGGGCAATACCCGCCGTGCAAAATCCAGCAGGGAGGAAACCGTTTCCTCCTGCCCCGCGTCCCGATCCCCTATCAGGGCCGTCCGGCATCCGGCGGCCTTCCCCGCGCCTACGTCCCTTTCCCCGTCGCCCACCATCCAGGATTCCTTCAGGATGATATTGAAGTCCTTCGCCGCTCGGAGCAGCAGCCCGGGCTTGGGCTTGCGGCAGCCGCAGGGGATTTTGTATTCGGCCCGCTCTCCCGGAAAGCCCCGGTCCGGGTGGTGGGGGCATACGTACAGCCCGTCGATATACGCCCCCTCCAGCCCCAGCAGCGTTTCCATTTTTTTGTGGATTTCTTGAAGATCCGCCCAGTCCGCCTCTCCCCGGGCGATCACGGGCTGGTTGGTGGCGATGATCACCAGATACCCTTTCTCCCGGATCAGGCGGATGGCCTCCGCCACGCCGGGCAAAAGCCGGAGCTGCTCTGGGGAGCGAATGAACCCGGCGGCTGCGTTCACCGTGCCGTCCCGATCCAGGAACACCGCCCGCTTTCCCGTCTGCAATGACCCCGCCTGCACCCGCCCCGCCCGGAAATCCGCCCGCACGGCCTGCAGCCTTTCCGGCGTTCCCATGTCCTTTACGTATTCCGGGCTGTGATAGCAATACATCTTCCCGCTGCCGGCAAGGGGCAGCAGGATCTGCCGGTCCAGATCCACCTTCCCGGGGGCGTCTCCCAGCCTGTCCGCCGCTTCCGCCAGCACCCGGGGGCTCAGGATATGCAACCCGGCATTGACGACATTATGATAATATGGAGGCCGGGGCGCTTCCTTGGGAAGCCAGGCGGCGACGGCCCCCGTTTCATCCTCCAGGAGCAAGGCGCTGTCGTAAGGGTGGCTGTTGGGGTGCACCAGCAAGGTGACCTCCGCGCCTTTTTCTTGATGGAAGGCCAGCATCCTGCCGATATCCACGTTGAACACCACGTCGCCGTTGAGCAGCAAAAAATCCTCGGTGAGCTGCATTTTCAGCAGCGCCCCGGCGTTGCCCAGGGGCTCCGTCTCCACGAAGTAATCGATCTTCACCCCGAAGGGCTTCCCCGTGGCTGGGCAAACGCCGCTGCCGTCGCCGAAGTAATCCAAAATGGCTTCCCGCTTATAGCCCACCGTCAGCAGGATATCGGCAATCCCCTGGCGGCGCAGCGTTTCGATCTGCCAGGCCAGCACCGGCATGCCCCCCGCCTCCGCCATGGGCTTGGGCAATTCCGCCACCGCTTCCGAAAGCCGGGTGCCCCGGCCTCCCGCCATGATGACCGCTTTCACGCTTTTTCCTCCTTTGGCACGGGCTCCTCGGGGCTTCTGTACATGATCCTGGCGCCTTCCTCCTCAAAGGAAAAGGGGATTTCCAGGAGGGGAGAAAGGGCGTTTCTGATCTGCGTTTGCCGATCCTTCGGCGCGTAAAAGAGCAGGAAGCCGCCGCTGCCCGCCCCCAGCAGCTTTCCGCCCAGGGCCCCGGCCTGCATGCCCTTTTCATACATGCCGTCGATGCTGCCGTTGCTGACCGAGGCGGCGGTGCGTTTTTTCAGCTCCCAGGTGTGATGCAGCAGTCTGCCGAAACCGTCAAGATCACGCGCTTCATTTTCCAGGATTGCCTGGGCTTCGTCCACCAGGGCCCGCATTTCCCGTAGGATCGTATCCCTTTCCGCCGTCTTTTCCGCCGCGATGCGCTGCTGCACCCGGCTGGACAGGCGGGTAAACCCGGTGAAGAACAAAAGCAGCCGTTCATTCAGTTCCCGCTTCCGCTCCGGGGACAGGTCAAGGGGATGCACCCGATAGCCCGTTTCGTCAAAATCGATGCGGTTCAGGCCGCCGTAGGCCGCGGCGATCTGATCCTGCCAGCCCCCGGCCTCCCGGCACAGCACCCGTTCCAGGTAAATGGCCCCGTCCGCCAGCGTTTTTTTATCCGCCGCTTGGCCTTTCAGGGCGTACAAGGCGTTCAGCAAGCCCACGGCGAAGCTGCTGCTGGTGCCCAGGCCGGACCGGGCGGGCAGATCGGCGTCGTAGGTCACCCGCAGATCGGCTGCCTCCATCATGCGCATGGCGTTCCGCACCAGGGGATGCTGAATATCCTCTACCCGGTTCACCCGTTCGGTCTGGGCATAGACCACCTCGTTGGCGTAGTCAAAAAACCGGGGCAGCCGCCGGGCCTCCACATAGCAGTAACGGTCAAAGGTGGTGGAGATCACCGCCCCGCCGTTTTTTCTGAAATAGCTTTCCAGATCGGTGCCGCCCCCGAAAAAGGACATCCGAAAGGGCGTTCGCGTCAGGATCATGGGATCACCCCTTTTTCATTGGTATTTCGTTTCTTCCACCAGCAGATCATGGAATTTGACGCCGATGCCCTGAGCGCTGCCGCTGACGCCGGAATAGAGCAGCAGCTCCAATTGCTTCCCCTCCCAGCTCTCCGGCACCCGGAACACCCAGCGGTAGCCCCCATTGGCCTCCTCAAACGCCGGGTCCCACAGCTTTCGCAGGGCAAAGCGCCGGCTTTCCGTGTCATACACCGCCGCCATCAGCCCCGTCAGATCGCCGGTCAGCGCCTCCGCCGAGGTGAAGGAAAGGGCATACACCCGGCCCGGACGCAGGTTTTCCGCCAGCTTCAGGGAATTGTATTCGTTGTCCGAAGCGGTCAGGGTAAATTCCTTATGAGCCCGCAGCGCTCCCGTTTTCTTGGGGCGGCTCTGATCCGCCTCCGCCTCCTGGCAGCCCAGGTTATTAAAAAAATCCCAATTCCCCAGCGTTCGGGGGTTGAGCATCATCAGCACCGCGTCCGGGGGGTTCATCGTGATGTAATCCATGATCGTTCCGTCGTCGTAGTACCGGGGGTCGATGGCATCGATCCAGGCAAATTCCGTCTGCAAAAAGGCCAGCAGCGGGGCGGAAAAGCTGTCCTTGACGATCAGAAGGCGCTGGGAATTGGGCGCCTTTCGATTGCGCAGCTCCAGCACCGGGTAATCCCCGCCCATGTAGATGAAATAGTTGTTTTTGCCAAACAGGTCCCTGTCCCCTGCGTATTCCTGCCACAGGCACACCTGCTCAAAATCCTCGGTGCGGATCTCCTGATGGTTGGGGATCAGGAGGGACAGATCGGTGTCAAAATCGGGGGTCAGATAGATCAGGTCGTCCACGCCCCCAAAGAAAGCGCCCACCCGCTTGCCCCAGCTTCCCAGGAAAAGGTCCGGCACCGTATGCTCCGTCCACAGGGCTTTATCGGCATATTTGCCGTCCACTTTTCCCGGCGCCACGTTCTTCAATCGCTCCATGATCTTCTCAAAAGCCACGAAGGCGCCGTTGGCGTTCCAATGATGATCCGTTTTGTAAAAATACGTTTCCACCGCCTGAGCATTCGGCGCAAGAACCGCCCTTAGGTCCAGCACCGATACTTTGTTATCCCGAAGAGCGGTCACGAGGGCGTCGGCGTTTTCGTTGCCGTGATCCTCCCAGAAGGCGGGCAGCAGCCCCTGCCCCAAATCCATTTTCGTCGGAGCCAGGATAAAGGTGAAAGGGATATCTCTTTTCCTGAGGCTTTGGGACAGTGCGGTCAAGGCTTCGACCTGCGGGTTCATATTCCATGAAACGGAATACTCCGTCAGCATGCCGTTCCTAAGGCGCTGCACGCCGTTGCATTCCATCTGCCCGGAGGCCCGGGCAAACAGGCCATTCAGGTTCACGAAGGCGTTTTTTCCCGTCAGTTCATCCGATTGGAAGGCGTCGGCGATGCGGTCGGTGAGGCCGGTGAAATCGATGCCGGTTTTTGTGGCGCAGCTTTTCAGCTCCCGCCAGGGCAAACGGATATTCAGCGCCGTCATACCCAGCAGAAACAGGCATAGAAGCCCGGCGGGCAGCCCGCTGAGCACCGTCTGCAGGGAATGACGCTTTTTCTCCATGCCTGCTCCTCCTTTCTCAGTGATCCTCAGAAATTAAAGTAGATAAAGGGGTTGTGGGCGTTCATCACCAGGCAGGATACGCTGCACAGGAACAGAAAAAATTGCCACAGCCCCGCGGCGCAGGCGAGATACCCGCTTTCCTTCCCCGCCGCCAGCTTTTCCTTTAGTTTCTTGAACAGCGGCGTGGAAAGCAGCAGCCCCGCGATCCAAAACACCCTGTATTCCGTAAGATAGCGGAAAAACGCGCCGTCGAACAGGGTTTTCGCCGCGAACATCCGGTTCAGATATTCTCCGGCGTGGGGCAGGTCCCGGGCGTTAAAGAGCACCCACCCCAGCAGCACCGCAAGCAGCGTGACGCCCCGGTACAGCCCCCGCCAGGGCGGGGCAGCCTTCTTCAGGCGTTTGGGCAAGCCCGTCAGCTTTTCAAAGATGATGAGCGCGCCGTAAAGCAGCCCCCATAAGATAAAGGTCCAGTTGGCCCCGTGCCAGATGCCCGTCAGGCACCAGACGATGAGCAGATTGCGGATCAGCCGTCCTTTTCCCTCCACGCGGGACCCGCCCAGGGGGAAATATACGTAATCCCGGAACCAAGAGCCCAGGGACATGTGCCACCGCCGCCAGAATTCGGTCACTGAGCCGGAAATATAGGGGTAATCGAAGTTCTCGGCAAAATGAAAGCCGAACACCTCCCCCAGCCCGATGGCCATATCGGAATACCCGCTGAAATCGAAGAAGATCTGCAGCGCGTAGGCCAGGGCACCCAGCCACGCCATGCCCGCGCCGATCCCCTCCGTGCCGAAGGCGTATTCCGCCGTTACGGAAAACACGTTGGATAAAAGCACCTTTTTATTGAACCCCCGCATGAAGCGGCAAAGGCCGCGGCTGACGCCCTGCCAATCCATCCGGCGCTTTTTGATCTCCGCCATGACGGTGGTGTAGCGCACGATGGGCCCGGCGATCAATTGAGGAAAGAAGCTGACATACAGGCCAAAATCTGCCAGGCTCCTTTGCACCGGGGCGCCCCGATATACGTCGATCACGTAGCTCATGGCCTGGAAGGTGAAAAAGGAAATGCCGATGGGCAGGGCGATGTGGGTCTGGATCCCTCCGGGGAAAAGGGAGGTCACGAAATTCAGATACTTGAACACGAACAGGACGCCGATGTTCCCCGTCACCGCCAGGGCCAGAAACAGCCTTTTCCGTTTCGGTTTCTGTTGCCCGTCCATCAGCCGGGCCATCCCGTAATTGAACAGGATAGACAGCGCCATCACCACCACGAAATACGGCTCGCCCCAGGCGTAAAACAGCAGGCTCGCCAGCAGCAGCCACACGTTCCAGGCCTCCGTATCCCGGGGCAGCAGGAAGCAGACCAGGGCCGTGACGGGCAAAAACAGGATCAAAAACTCCATACTGGTAAACAGCACGGCCCCAGCCTCCTTTCAAGAATGATCGAAAATCAGTCGAGCTCCAGGAAACGCACCAGCTCGTAGAGCCGGGCGGTGAGGGTCTCCCCGTCCGGGGTGCGGCGGTCAAAGGCCTTGGTTTCCGGGTCATAGGTGATAGCCCGCTGGGCCGCAAGAAGCAGCATCGGCGCATGCTTTCAGAAGATCATAAAATCATTCATCCCGCCAATCCTCCGCTTTCCAGCAGCTTTCGGTATGCCTCCGCCGTTTTCCCGGCGGAAATGCGCCAGTTGTATTTGTCGGATACCAGGGCTCGGATGGCCCGGCGATAGGCTTCCTTTTCATCCTCCGTCCAGTTCAGGGCAGCAAGGACCGCGTCCCGCAGGGCGATGGGATTTTCCGTTTCAAACAGGATGCCCGTTTTTCCCTCCCCCGTTTCCTCCCGGAAGGGCGGGATATCGCTGGCAATGACGGGCAAGCCGAAGGTGTAGGCCATGAGCAGGGCGCCGCTGCCGTAAATATTGCGATAGGGAAACAGGGCGATATCCGCGTTTCCCATCAGGGCGGGGATTTCCGCGTCCGAAACCCTCTGATCGGAAAAGTCCACGCAGTCACTTATGCCGTACTGCTTGATCAGGGCGGCGTAGTCCGTGGGGTCGAGCTTGGGGTATTGCTTTCCCCGGATGATGAACAGGCATTTTTTCCGGGCTTCCTCATCCAATGCCGCCACGGCCTTCAGGAGGATATCCACCCCCTTGTAAGGCCGGATATGCCCGAAAAACAGAAAGCGCGTCCGCCCGTCCCCCGGCTGCCTTTCTCCCACAGGGTAGGTCTGGTAAGCCCCGTGGGCTATGACGGCGATTTTTTCATCCGGCACCGGGAACTGCCGCTGCAATTCCGCCCGGCTTGCCTCGTTGTGCACGATCAGCAAATCGCAGCTTTGATAAAAGCCGCCGTAAAGCGCCCGATCCCCCGCTGCGAGCTCGTGGGGCAGCACGTTATGCACCGTCATCACCAGTTTTTTGTAATATCGGCGGAGCAGCGCATAGAGCTTCATTTCGATCTTCGCGTTTTTGAAGCTCTGGATGTGCAGGACGTCGTATTTCCCCCGCCTGATCTCCCGGGAAAGGGCCAGCAGCGTTTTCCCATAGGCGAAAACAGAGCCCAGCTTCCCCTTGCCGCCGGGATAAAACTGTGGAAGCCAAACGATACACGGTTCGTCCCAATCTGTATCAGCTCTGCAGAATACCGTGATATCGCAATCCTGTTTTAATTCCCGACCCAATTCCAGCATATACGCGCTGTTCGGAGAGTATTGCTCCACCATCAGCACCCTTGTCTTTTTCTTCACGGGTCTTTCCTCCTAAACCGCTTTACGATGCCCATAAGCGCAGCCCGCTGTTCCCTGTTGCAGGCGATGAGCAAATGCAGCGGCGCCCCGATGAGGGCGTAGGCCGCCGCGCACCCGATGAGCCCCAGCCACCCGTCAGGGGCATACAGGCTTTTCAGCAGGCAAAACACCGCCGTCAGAACGCCGCAGGATACGGTGTTCCGCAGGATATCGGGGTAAAAGGTGGCCTTGGGCACCCCCAGCACGTGCGCCATGTACAGGGGATTGGTGATAAAATTGATGACGCACATCACCGCCACCGTGGTCCAGGCCACGGCATATACCCCCATGCCGAAAAAGCGGATCAGCACATACATGCCGATCACGTTGCAGACGCCCCCCGCCACCGTGACGAAGCAGGGCACCTTCTTTTTCACCGTCAGGGTATAGATATAATACAGGGGGTGCACCGCCCCGGAGGGGATGCACACCGAAATGGTGACGAGGGTCAGCCGATAGATGGTATCGATATCCTCCCCCGGTATCCACAGCCGGTAATAGCTCAGGCCCAGGGCGGCGAACCCGGCGAAAATCACGTTCGCCAGCAGCCCGGAGGCTTTCATGGCGATCTTGAACTCATTCACCAGCTTTTTCAGATCACCCTCCGCGTAGCGCCGAAGGAACCGGGGAATGAAAGCTTGCTCCACCACGGTATAGAAGCTGTGGATAATCGTGTGGATGGTCTTGGCGATGGCAAGCTGCCCCATGGCGAGGGAGGTGAGCATCTGATTGCAGACCAGCAGGTCCAGCCCGTTATTGAGCAGGTCTCCCACCATATTCAGCGATTGCCACAGCCCGTCCAGCATCAGCCGCTTCACGGCCTTCAGGGAAAAATGTGCGCGGGATACGGAAAGGCCCTTCAAATACCGCCGACTGATGAATAGGTCGCTGAGCCCCACCACCGCCGCCGCTGCCGCCGTGCCGATGCCCACGTACAAAACCTTCGCCGGGAACAGGGCGTAGGTCAGCAGCAGCACCCCGGCGTTCACCAGGTAAGAAACCGTTTTGAACAGGCCCGTCAGGTCCGTCCGATCGCAGACGTAGGCCGCGCAGCCGAACACCGAAAAGGCGGTGGTAATGAAAAAGCCCAGGAAAGTCACAAGGAACAGGGCCTTGATATCCCCCGCCAGGGCCGGGGGCATCAGGATGGCCCTGTCCATCAGCGGGATCAGCAGCCCGGAAAGCAGCAGGATGCCCCCGCCTAAAGCGATATTGCCCCAGAACACGGATGCAAAATAGGTATTGGCCTTGTCCAGCTCCCGGTTGTGCCAGGCCAGGCCGATATACCGGGCGGCGAAGGTATTCAGGGCGGTTGTAACGATGGCGGCG
Organism: uncultured Christensenellaceae bacterium; assembly: GCA_905236495.1. Taxonomy (GTDB): domain Bacteria; phylum Bacillota; class Clostridia; order Christensenellales; family Aristaeellaceae; genus RUG563. The sequence goes on along the minus strand of CAJOPV010000187.1, from coordinate 3,505 downwards.
TACTGGACGAACTGCTTAGCCATGGTGACAAAGCCGTACGCCTCGGTACCCACCGTTTTCGTGATATAGGGGGTCAGAACCAGCGTGATCCCGTAATTCACCAGATAGGCCAGGGCGGTGATCCCCATGGTTTTCAATACGTGCCCCTGCCGTCCCCGGGCGTTCGCAGTATCCGTCATGCCTCCGCCTCCCGGCCTTCCGGCCCCGCCCTGAGGGCCCTTTGCTTCGGCGCGGCGGCGCAGCCCAGGGCCATCGCCAGGAAGACCGCCACCATCTTGTAATCGTAATTCCCGCCCAGGCACCTTTCCGTCAGCCCGTTGACGGTCAAAAAGGCCATCACCGTCAGGCAAAACCGATAGGTTTCTTCTTCCATATCCCGCACGAAACGGAAGGAATGCAGCATGGCGATAAACAAGGCGGCGACGCCGATGAGGCCGCTGTTGAGCCACGCCTCCAGCACCACGTTGTGGGCCCCGGTGGTGAGGGTCGCCAAAAAGGTGTTTTTCCGCATGCTGAAAACGCTTTGGATCAACCGCGTTGCTTCGCTGTCCCGCCAGAACATGCCGTAGCCGTAGCCGGTCAGGGTCTTATGCTCCATCATCACCTCGATGATCCTGTTCCAAATGGGGATGCGCCCGGTGAGGGTGGCGTCTTTCCCCAGCGCGATAATCGTACGCTCAAACAGGGGCATCAGCGTCAGCATGGCAAAGAGGAACAGGATATTCACCGCGATGTAAATGAGCCCCAGGGGCAGCCGCACCTTCCCCGGCATCAGCAGCACGAAAACGCAGATCGCCGCCGTCACCAGCGCCCCGGTGGCCTGGCAGAGGATCAGGAGCAGCCCCTGGGCGAACAAAAGCGCCAGCCACCGGGCGGTCAGCGCCCGCTGCCGATACTTCCTGCGGATCAGAAGCACATTCACGATGATGCCGAACACCAATTCCGTGGCGCAGGCGTTTTTGCTGGGGTACAAGCCGCACAGCGCCCGGTTATAGGTGGCGCCGCTTTCGTAGGCCAATCCGCCGTGACGCAGCATGAACAGCACCGTCACCAGCACGAAAACGCCCTGAGCCAGGGCAAACAGCTCCAATATCTCATCCAGCGAATATTTGTCTGTCAGCCAGATCACGAACAGCAGCGTCACCAGGAGCCGCAGGCACGTGATCAGCTGCTCGGAGGGGTACGCCGTCACCAGCATGGATTCCGCCAGCATCAGCGCCGCATACAGATATAAAACCGCGTATCTCCGATCCAGGCGGATGAGCTCGATATCCTGCCAGGAGGAGGCACTGGAAAACAGGATCAACAGGATCTGGGCGAAAAACGCGCCGTACTCCATCAGCTTCCCGACCCGCTCCCCATACACCAGTTCAAAATTTCCCGGGAAGCCCAGGGATACCAGCAGGCAAAAAATCACCGACAGTTTGGATACGATGCCCCGGGGGGCCGGGGCCAGCCCTTCTCTCTGCATACCGTCACCCCGGCCCTATCCGCGAAGCCCAAAAACGCCGGTACAGGCGGAACAGCACGAGCCCCAGGCAGGCCCCCAGGGTGTTGGCAGCCATATCCTCCACGTCGCATTGGCCCAGGCGCAAAAGCAGCTGGGCGGTTTCGATGGCGGCGGTCAATAAAAGCCCCAGGGGCAGCACGCAGCGGAAGCGTGCCAGCCGGGGCGGATCGATGAGGGAAAACAGGATGCCGATGGGAACGAACATAACGATATTCAGCCATAAATGCTGAAGCGGAGCCAAGGATTTCAAGCGGATCGCTTCCTGAATGGCGTCAAAACGGAGCAGTATTTCGGTGGTTTTCCGCTCGCTGCGGGAAAAGACAGTAATATAAGCCACCATGAGCAGATACAGAAAGAATAAGAGCGCCATGCCCTTGCTGACGCGCCCAAAATTCCTGTAAAGGCCGTAGAGCATGACGAAAGCGCCTACGCAGGCCGCCAGCACCAGCAGCGCCTGGAAAATAAAATCCACGCTGCCTACCCGGCTGAGGATCAGCACCAGGGAAACGGCGATCAGGGCATAGATCAGAAACAGCACCACGGCGATGAGGGGCAGGGCGGCGCGGTTCGCCGCACGCTTGGCTACCAGCTGATACAGATAGAAATACCCGCACAGCAGCAGCACCGCGATCAAAACGATCTGCATAACGCCGTTGTTGCCCATGGCCCTTCCCCTTTCCTGCAATCAATCCGGGGCCTTCCCCGGCTCCTCCTTCTGCGCCTCATCGCCCCAGTCGTCGGTGATGCCCATGCGCAGCAGCGCGTCCATGGTATCCTGATCGGTGGGGGCTTTGGGCGTTTCGCCCTCCTCCATCAGATCCTCCATCAGGTTTTTCCCCTTGGCGGGCAGGATGCGCCCGGTGACGGTCTCCCCGGGCTTCTCCTCCCGGCGGTCGTCGGTCTTTTTGCTCTTTTTCCGGGGCGGCAGGGCGTCGTCGGCGTCCGCCCCTTCCTCCTTCTTTGCGGCCCGGCGCTTTTTCTTGGGCTTTTGCCGATTCTCGCTCCGCCCGGAGGCCACGCCGTTCACCACGCATCCCAGCACCCGGATGCCCGATTTATCCAGCTTTTCCAAAGCGCTCTGGATCTCCGGCAGGGTGGAGGTATCATACCGCACCACGAACAAAACGGTATTGGCCGCCTGGTTCAGGCTCAGGGTATCCGAAACGGTGCCCACCGGCGGCGCGTCCAGGATCACGTATTCGTATTGCTCGTTCAGCCGCTGGATCAGATCGATGACGGTGCCGTCCATGGGGATGGCGTTATGCTCCAGCACCGTAGGCAGCAGGTCCAGATAGCCCGTCAGGGTGGTGATGGCCTCCTCCTGGGTGGCCTCCCCCCGGTACAGCGCGTTCAGGGACCTTGCGTAATCCACCTTTTCCAGGAACAGGCTCCCCAGGCTGGGGCTCCGGGTATCAAAGTCGATGAGCAGCGTGCGGTGCTCCATATCGGATAATTGGATCGCCAGGTTCGCCGCCACGGTGGATTTTCCTTCTCCCGCGGTGGCGGAGGTGACGTAGAAGCAATGGTGCCGGTCCCTTGTGCCCAGGCGATTGCGCAGGATATAGGCGGCAGCGGAAAAGCTCTGGGCCGTGCTGCCTCCGTTTTCACGGGCCAGGAGCGACCCTCTTCCCCTGTAATAGCTTTCGTCCCGGGGAATGACGCCGATGGTTTCCAGCCCCAGCAGAGTTTCCACGTCCTTGACGTTGTTCAGCGTGGGGTGCATCAAAAGCTCCACGATGGCAAAGCCTACCCCGGCGGCAAAGCCCAGCAGCGTCAGGAATACCGTCAGGTTGCTGCCCGAGCCGCCCATGCCGATGAGCTCCGCCTGGGGCTCGTTGATGACCGCCAGGCCGCCCATCTGCAATGTTTCGGGCAGCAGCCGCCCGGCGGCCTCCACGATGGCGTTCCAGATATCCACGCCCTCCTGCCCGTCCCGCCAGGTCAGGCGCATTTCCATGATCTGGGTCGTATTGTACTGGGAAAGCTCCACGATGC
>CAJOPV010000186.1 GCA_905236495.1 uncultured Christensenellaceae bacterium | reverse complement strand
CGCCCCATCCTGTTTATTTACAGGGTCCGTTATGCGCGGGGCTTAATTATGGGATTAGTGGCTGCTCAACTCCTGAAGGGACGGATGTCATCCCCCTGGGAAGAAACGGGAAGAGGGAAGGCAGCTGACCCAGCGCGATAGGCCGCGGGTGGCTGATAGCCGCCCTTGCGAAAAGCAGGGTGGCTTTCCGTAGGCGAACGGTATTCGATTTTGTAAAGCAAGGTCGCCTCTGCATGAAGGAATAAATACCGGCCTGATATGTTTTTGGATCAACGGGACGTTTACATGACGGATGGAAGGCCATCCTTCATGTGAGGGCCCCGGGGCGGAAGGACGAGCCCATCAATGAGACCGAGGGAAACGCAGGCATGAAGAAGAGCAAGACCGACAAAATGAAGGAACAGATGATCGATCCGGCAGCCGCTCAGGGAGAAATTTCCGGGGCGGAAGCGGATCATTCTGTCGTAAGCAATAAAGAACAGACCGAAGTACGGAATGAACCTCAAAAAATGGATGCCCAGAAATATCCAAATAATGAAAACATCGAGACGGCAGCGGCAAGCTTGCCCGCTGCGGATTCGGATGGAACGGTCCAGGATCATGCTGAAGAAAATATCGACACCGTTCACAGCATGATTCGGGAGCTGGGCGTCCTGATGGAGGCCGCCCGAGGGCCTAAAGAGCCTACGGAAGAGGAAAAGAAGGAAGCGGCTCTGGCGGCGAAGCAAGCACGGAAGCAAAAGGCTCGGGCCCGGAGAAGGAAGGCTGTCCGCAGCATACTGGTGCGTTTGCTTGTGCTGGTCGTGGTGGTTTATGTGCTTTTGTTCCAGCTGGTGGGGATCACGGTGATGCCCAACGGCGATATGTATCCCCGCATCGACGCTGGAGACCTGGTGCTGTATTATCGGCTGGAAAAGAGCCCCAAGGCACAGGACATCATCGTGCTGGAGAAGGACGTGAGGGGCCTTCTGGCTGCCGAGGAGGACCAGCCGGAGGAAGCACGGCAGGCCCGTTTCGTGCCGGATTCGGTGCAGGAAGCGCCGTCGGAGGAGAAAAAGGACGAAAGCCTGTGGGGCAATGTGATGGGGTGGCTAAGCAGCGCCGCGAAGACGCTGCGGCTGCGCCGGGATGAAAACAAGCAGATGTTCATTTGCCGGGTGGTAGCGGTAGCGGGCGACACGGTGGAAATCAGCGACGACGGGCGGCTGATCGTCAACGGGAACGCCATGATCGAAACAAACATTTTTTCGCAAACCACCTATTACGTCGGCTTCACCGAATACCCGCTGACGCTGCATCCGGGGGAATGCTTCGTGATGGCGGATCTGCGCAACGGCGGGGCGGACAGCCGGTTTTTCGGCCCGGTGACGACGGAGGAGATCATGGGCACCGTTATCACTATCATGCGCAGGAACAACCTGTAAAGAAGGAGTCGCGGACAGATGGCGGACAGAACCAGGCCTGACGATTTTGAAAGCCCCACGCCCCATGCTGCACCGGCAAAATCCGTTGTGGATGCGGTGCTGGATTGGGTGGTGGCAGCCGGAAACGGCGTGGTATCGCTGGTGGCGGGGCTGCTGGCGGGTGTTTTGGTGCTGTATTCCGGGTATGTGATCTATGATTCCTTCAGCACGGAATACAAGGCGTATTCCTCCTCCTGGGACCTGCTGAAATATAAGCCGGAGCTGATCGAAGAAGGGGAAACGCTGCTCACCGGCAGCGCATTGAAAGAAATCAACAGCGATTACAGGGCCTGGCTCACCGTATATGATACCAGTATCGATTATCCCGTGGTGCAGGGGGAAAACGACCTGTATTACGCCGCCCACGATATTTATAAGCAAAGCAGCCTCACCGGCGCCATCTATATGGCGGCAGCCAACAGCCCGGACCTTTCCGACAGCTATAACCTTTTGTACGGGCACCATATGGACAATGGGGCCATGTTCGGGCGGCTGGACAGCTACAAGGATGAAAGCTATTATCAGGCCCATAAAACGGGCATCATCGTAGGCGAAAGCGGGGCCTATGACGTGGAGTTTTTCGCCGTGGTGGAAACGGACGCCTATGAAAGCCGCATCTACACCGTGGGCAATCAGCGGGATACCGTGATCGGTTTCCTGGAAAGCGGCGGTGAAGGAGGCGTAGGCGTGGGCACCCGGGTGCTTCACTACGATCGGGCGGCAGCCGAAAAAGCGGATAAGATCCTGGCCCTTTCCACCTGCGCCTCTGCTACCACCAGCGGGCGGCTGGTAGTGATGGGGCGGATG
>CAJOPV010000185.1 GCA_905236495.1 uncultured Christensenellaceae bacterium | reverse complement strand
GTCGAGGGTTCAAGTCCCTCCCCCGCAACCATTTGGCTCCGTAGCTCAGTTGGCTAGAGCATTCGGTTCATACCCGGAGTGTCAGTGTTTCGAATCCACTCGGAGCCATTAGCAGGAAAAGCCGCATTTGCGGCTTTTTCTTTTTTTGCTTTCCCGAATTCTCCCTCCAGCCCCCGTGTTGACAGGAAGAAAAGCTTTCCTTATAATAGAAATGAAAAAGAAAGGGCGGATCGCATAACGGACGGACGCGAACAAACGGCTTTGGAGGCCGGTTGGTTATGCGGCGGGAGCCTATGCGCGCATCAAAAAAGGAGGAATATTCCATGAGGATTCGGCGGATCTTATCGCTGCTGCTGGCGGCGGCGCTGATGCTGACCGCGGCGCCGGTGCGGGCGGCGGAGAGCGAGGAATTTTTCCTGGAGAGGGAGCCGGGCTGCCGCCAGCTGACGCTGTACTGGAGCGATCCCGGCGTGAACTACGATACCTGCGACGTGTGGGTGTGGTTCCCCGGCAGGGACGGCAGCGGGCAGCTGTTCCATCCCTGCGCATACGGCGTAAAATGCATGGTCAACGTGCCGGAGGACGTAAGCGAGGTGGGCTTCATCGTGCGCAAAAACTGCTCAGACCCGGGCGGAAAGGCCTGGGGCAGCGCCGCCAAGGACGTGGAGGAGGATCGCTTCGCCGTCATGACCGGGGACAGCACGGAAATCTATCTGAAACCCGGCGACAGCATGCAGTATGCCAGCCCCGACGGCGGGAAAACGCTGAATGCCATCCGGGTGTTCACCCTGGCGGGCATCATCTCCCCCACGGAAATCAAGTATTTCATCAGCCCCGCCTGCCGCCTCACCGAGGATCAGATCCACGTTCGGCAGGGCGACAGGGAGCTGAAAATTGCCGGCCTTTCCAGCCGGAACAACAACGTGGTGCTGGGCGTCATCACGGTGGATGAAACGCTGGATATCTCCCTGCCCTACACGGTGGAGATCGAGGAGTACGGTCAGATCGCCGCGGTGCCCACGGACATTTTCAGCAGCGCCGCCTTCATCGAGGAATATACCTACGACGGGGACGACCTGGGCGCGGTGATCCGGGGGGACAAGACGGTATTCAAGGTCTGGGCCCCCACCGCCGGAAATGTGACGCTGAACCTGTTTACGGATGGAAAAGAGGGGGACGCCTACGCGCAATTGCCCATGACGAAGGGCGAAAAAGGCGTCTGGAGCGCGGAGGCGCCCTGCGGGCACGGCGCCTATTACACCTACACCGTCCAGACCGCCATGGGCGTTCAGGAGGCGGTGGACCCCTACGCCCGGGCCGTGGGCGTGAACGGGGATCGGGGCATGGTGATCGATCTGCGTTCCACCGACCCGGAAGGCTTCCGGGAAAGCGGATATTACGATCGGCTGGATACCTACCGGGACGCCGTGATCTGGGAGGTCCACGTGCGGGACTTTTCCAACCGCATCGCCGCCTCCCGCTACCCCGGCAAATACCTGGCCTTCACGGAAACGGGCCTTACGAACGCCAGCGGCCTTCCGGCGGGGGTGGATTACCTGACCAATCTGGGCGTCACCCACGTGCATCTGCAGCCGGTGTATGATTACGCTACCGTGGATGAAAGCAGCGACGCGCCTCAGTTCAATTGGGGCTATGACCCCAAGAATTACAACGCCCCCGAGGGCAGCTACGCCACCGACCCTTACCACGGGGAGGTGCGGGTGAACGAATTCAAACAGATGGTGCAGGCGCTTCACGCCCAGGGCCTGGGCGTGGTCATGGACGTGGTGTATAACCACACCTACAGCCTGGATTCCTGCCTGAATCGCATCGTTCCCTATTATTACTACCGCTTCAACGGCGACGGCACGCCTTCCAACGGCAGCGGCTGCGGCAACGAAACGGCCTCCGAACGGGTCATGTTCCGCAAGTACATGGTGGATAGCGTGAAATACTGGGCGGATGAATACAAGGTGGATGGCTTCCGCTTTGACCTGATGGCCCTGCACGACATAACCACCATGCAGGAAATCGAAAAGGCCGTGCACGAAATCAACCCCAAGGCGCTTTTGTACGGCGAGGGCTGGACCGGGGGCGCCTCCGCCCTGCGGGATAACTTCCAGGCCAGCCAGAAGAACATCCGCCAGCTCACGGTCAGCGGCGAGGGCATCGGCGCCGTGGCGGTATTCAACGACGCCATCCGGGACGGCCTGAAGGGCAGCGTATTCGACCCCAAGGGCCGGGGCTTTGCCAACGGCGCCGCCACCAAGGGCAACGCGCTGAAGGTGATCTTCGGCATCCAGGGCGGCGTCAAGACCTCCGTGGTCTCCTGGGGCGTCAGCGACGGCTTGGTGATCAACTACGTATCCGCCCACGACAACAACACCCTGTGGGATAAGCTGATGACCGCCAATCCCGACGCCACCAAAGAGCAGCGCCTGGCGATGAACCGGCTCTGCGCCGCTGCGGTATTGCTCAGTTACGGCACGCCCTTCTTCCTGGCAGGGGAGGAAATGCTGCGCACCAAGGGCGGCGACGGCAACAGCTATATGTCCTCCGACGAAGTGAATAACCTGGATTGGGACGCCCTCGCCCCGGGCAGCGACGCCCTGGCGATGGCGGAGTATTACCGGGGCCTTATCACCCTGCGGAAAAGCTGCGCCTTCATCACCGATGTGGTCCCCCGGGCGGAATTCACCTCCCAGCAGACCATCGCAGTTACCTGGGAAACGGAGGACGGCGTTCTGGGCTACGCCCTCATCAATCCCACCGATCACCCGGTCACAGGGGAGCTCCCGGCGGGCTGGAGCGATTATCGCCTCCTGCTCTCCGGGGATCAGGCAACGCCGGAGGGGATCGCAGGCCCTCTGACCGTCCAGCCCCGCAGCGTCACCCTGGCGGTGCCGGTCAGCTAAAAATCCACGGGCCCCGGCGTGGCAGACTAAGGCTTGCCGCGCCGGATTTTTAAGCGTATAATAGGTTTGACATCCAAATGAAAGAAGGCCCCGGCCCATGATCTTCGGGAAACGCAAAACCATCGGCGTTTTCATCAGCAAAGCATACGCCTTTTTCGATACCGCCCTGTTCCGCATGCTGCGGCAGGAATGCCGCAGGCTGGATTACGACGTGATGGTATTCACCACGGTGGGCTACCGCACGGGGGAAAACTACTACGACGTGCAGGAAAACAGCATGTTCGATTTTGCCCCGGTGGAAAACCTGGACGGCATCATCGCCGTGCCGGACAGCTATGAGCAGGACGGTTTCCGGGAAAGGCTGTACGAGATGCTTTCCAATAGGGCCCGGTGCCCGGTGGTGGCGGTGCGGCATCAAGGGGAGCAGATCGACTGCGTGTTCACCGACGAGGACACGGCCATCCGCCCCCTGATCCGCCACCTGATCCGGGATCACGGCCTCAAGCGGATCGCTTTCCTGGCGGGCTATCCCGGGCACCCGGACGGGGAAAAGCGGCTGCAGGCTTACCGGGCGGAAATGGCGGAAAACGGCCTGCCCGTGCCGGAGGAAGCCGTCTGCTACGGCACCATGTGGATCAACTGCGGCGAAGCGGCCTGCGCCCATTTCTTTTCCGATCCCGCCCGGTACCCGGAGGCCGTGGTCTGCGCCAACGATTACAGCGCGGCGGGCCTGATCAGTTCCCTGGAGCGCCGGGGCATCCGGGTGCCGGAGGATGTGATCGTCACCGGGTTTGACAATATCCCCAACCTGAGCATCGACGTGCCCGCCCTCACCACCGTGGAGCCGGACTTTAACGAAATGGTGCGGCGTGCCATCCTGCTGCTGGACCAGCGGATGCGGGGAGAAGGCCCTCAGGGACCTGCCTCCATCCCCATCCCGGGCAAAATGGTGCTGGGGGAAAGCTGCGGCTGCGGCAGGCGGCCCGCGGATCATTACCGTCAGGCCATGCGGCGCTACATGACGAACCTGAGCCGGATGTCCAACCGGGTGGTGGGCATGACGTACCTGAGCATCGAGCTGAGCGCCTGCGACGATCTGAACGCCCTGCACAGCGTGCTCATCAAGAAAAAATCGGATATCCCCAACGTGCGGGATTTTTACCTGTGCCTGTTCGATAACGGCGGCAGCGGGCCGGACCGGGCCTACGCCAAGACCATCACCGATTCGGCCTGCCTGGTGCACGTGATGCGGGATCAGCAGGACCACGGCATGCCCATGATCCGCTTTGACCGGCGGCAGGTGCTGCCCGCCCTGGCGGAAAGGACGGACGAGCCCCAATTATTCTATGTGAAGCTTCTGCACCAGCGGGATTACACCTACGGCTATTCCGTGTTCCAGTTTTATGGGGACGAGGTGCCTACAGAATTTTATCAGCAGTGGAACGTGCTTTTGTCCGAGGCGCTGCAGAATATGCACAAACGGGATGAGCTGCAAAAACTATATGAAGAAAGACGATTGAGCAGCATTACGGACGTGATGACGGGCCTTCTGAACCGCCGGGGCCTGGAGGAAAAGATCGGCCCCCAATGGCAGCGCCTCTGCGCCCAGCGAGAAACCGTGGCCTTCATTTACTTTGACATGGATCGCCTCAAGCAGATCAACGATACCTACGGGCATCAGGCGGGGGATTTCGCCATCCGCCTGGTAGCCCGGGCCATTCAGCTTTCCACCCCTGCCGACGCCATCGTGTGCCACATGAGCGGAGACGAATTCGTGGCCTTCCTGCCCCAGGCCAGCGCCTGGGCGGCGGACCGCTTCATCGCCGCCTTCGAGGAGCAGCTGAGGATCCTGAACGAAAAGGAAAGGCGGTCCTTCACCGTCACCGCCAGCTGCGGCTACGCCCTGACACCCCTGAATGATTTCACCACCATCGAGCAATGCATCCAGGCCAGCGACGAGGCCATGTACTGCCAGAAGGAAGCCCGCCGGGCCCAGCGGGAGCTGCCCGGCGATTGACCCAGGAAAAGGAGGCGCCATGGAAATCAGGGAAGGCATGGAGACCCTTCGCCCCGTGCCCCAGCAAAGGATCCGGGAAAAAATGGACGCCTATATGTCCCGGCGGGATTACCCCGGGGCGGAAAGGCATCTGCTCTATTGGCTTCAGGAAGCGCTGCTGGGCCGAGATCGGCGGGGCGAATTGATGCTGCGCAACGAGCTGATCGGGCACTACCGCAAGACCGGCGAAAGGGAAAAGGCCCTGCCGCAAATCGAAGCGGCCCTGGCGCTGGTGAAGGAGCTGGGCTTCGAGGGCACCCTCACCGCCGGCACCACCTGCGTCAACGCCGCTACCGCCTTAAGCGCCTTCGGGGAGAATGAACGGGCCATGGCGCTGTTTAAGACTGCCCGCGGCGCGTATGAAGGCGGCGGCTCGGACCCCGGGCTGCTGGGAGGATTGTATAACAACATGGCCCTGTGCTGCGCCGCCCTGGGCAGGTACGGGGAGGCGGAAAAGCTGTACGATCTTGCCATGGAGCAAATGGCAGCGTGCGAAAACGGGGCGCTGGAGCAGGCCGTCACCTGCCTGAACCGGGCCGACGCCCTGACGGCGGAAAAGGGCGCGGAGGCCGCGGAAGGGCAGGTCTATGCCCTGCTGGATCAGGCCCTGGCCCTGCTGGATACCCCTTCTCTTCCCCGGGACGGGTATTACGCCTTCGTGTGCGAAAAGTGCGCCCCGGCCTTCGATCATTACGGCTATTTTCTGGCGGCCCAGGAGCTGAGGGAAAGGGCGGAAAAAATCTATGACCGGCCTTGAAATTTCCAAAGCCTATTTTGAGCAGCACGGCCTTCCCATGCTGCGGGAGCAGTTCCCCGCGCTTTTGCCCCATCTGGCGGCGGGGCTCACCGGCAGCGGCTCGGAATGCTTGGGCTTTGACGATGAAACCTCCCGGGATCACGATTTTGAGCCGGGCTTTTGCCTGTTCCTGCCGGATGAAAGCGCCGTCAGCCGCCAGGACGCTTTTCGCCTGGAGCGGGCCTACGCCAAGCTGCCGAAGGAATTCATGGGCCTGAAGCGGAGCCTGATGAACCCCGTGGGGGGCAGCCGCCGGGGCATCCTGCGCATGGCGGAATATTATCAGAATAAGGTCGGCGCGCCGGACGGGCGGCTGACCGTTTCCCAATGGCTCGCCTTGCCGGACTATGCCCTGTCCGAAGCGGTGAACGGCGAAATCTTTTTCGACGGGCCCGGGGATGTGACCGCCATCCGGCGGCGCCTCAGCCGTTACCCGGAGGATATCCGCAAAAAGAAGCTGGCGGGCCAATTGCTGCTGATGGCCCAATCCGGGCAGTATAACTACGCCCGCTGCCTGCGCCACGGGGAAACGGGGGCGGCACAGCTTTCGGCCTGCGAATTCGTGAAGGCCGCCATGCAGGCCGTGTTCCTTTTGAACAATGCCTACCAGCCCTACTATAAGTGGAGCTTCCGGGCCATGCGGGCCCTGCCCCGGCTTTCCCTGCTGGCGGAGCTGATGGAATACCTGCTCACCACCGGCAACGAGGCGGACCTGGCCCGGGACAAGCAGGATGTGATGGAAAGCGTCGCCGCCGACGTCATCGACGAACTGCAAAGCCAGAAGCTGACGCAGGCCGTCTGCGGCGACTTGGAAAAGCACGCCTATTCCGTCCAGGACGGCATCGCCGACGGGGAGATCCGCAACCTGCATATTCTGTCCGCGGTGTGAGCGGGCAAGAGCCCCCTGCTTCCGGGGGCTGAAAGAAAGGATACGACCATGACGATTCACGGCCTGCAAAAAATGACGCTGCTGGATTTCCCCGGGCACGTGGCCTGCACGGTGTTTCTGGGGGGATGCGATTTCCGCTGTCCCTTCTGCCACAATTTTGAATTGGTGGAAAACCCCGGCCCCGGCATCATGGCGGAGGCGGAATTTTTCTCGTTCCTGGAAAAGCGCCGGGGATTGCTGGACGGGGTGGCGATCACCGGGGGGGAGCCCTGCCTGCGTCAAGATCTGCCCGGTTTCCTTTCCCGCATCCGGGAGATGGGTTTTCTGACGAAGCTGGATACCAACGGAAACCACCCGGCGATGCTTCGCCGGGTGCTGGAGGAGGGGCTTGCGGATTACGTCGCCATGGATATCAAAAACAGCCCGGACAAGTACGCCCGCACCGCGGGCCTGAGCGCCCTGGATTTGGGGCCTGTCCGGGAGAGCGTACGATTGCTGCTGGCGGGGCATACCGATTACGAATTCCGCACCACGGTGGTGGCGGAGCTGCACGAAGCGGCGGATTTTGAGACCATCGGTGCGTGGATCGCCGGGGCGAAGCGGTATTTCCTCCAGGCCTTCACCGACCGGGACGCGGTGCCCTTCGGAGGCTTCCACGCCCCGGACGCCGCTGCCCTGCGGGCCTATGCGGAGCTGGTGCGCCCCTATGTGCCGGCTGTTTCGATCCGAGGGGTGGGCTGAGGCCCCTGCGGGTTGTGCTTTTCGGTGTGGTTTATGTGCTTTTCGGTGAATAGCAACCACAATATATTGATTTGAAAACCCAAAATTATTAAATTATCCACAAGATATTGACATCCTCTTTCGGATGTGATACTGTTATATCTGCTCCGGGTTTCCATCCTATATTCCCGGCTCACAGATGAGATTGATCACGCCACGAAAGGGGATTTCTTCTTATGTACCAGGTAGTTAAGCGGGACGGCAAGGTCGTTGATTTTTCCATCAGCAAGATCAGCGCGGCCATTACGAAGGCGTTCGACGCCATCAGCAAGCAGTATCATCCCTCCGTGATCGAATTGCTGGCGCTGCACGTCACCAGCGATTTTGAAAAAAAGATCCGCGACGGGCAGATCACCGTGGAGGATATCCAGGACAGCGTGGAAAAGGTGCTGTCGGAATCCGGCTACGCCGACGTGGCGAAGGCCTATATCCTCTACCGCAAACAGCGGGAAAAGGTGCGCAATATCAATTCCGCCCTGCTCAATTATAAAGACCTGGTGGATAATTATTTGCAGATCAACGACTGGCGCGTGAAGGAAAACAGCACCGTCACCTATTCCGTAGGCGGCCTGATCCTCTCCAACTCCGGCGCCATCACCGCCAATTACTGGCTCAGCGAGGTCTATGACGAAGAGATCGCCGAGGCCCACCGCTCCGCCGCCATCCACCTGCATGACCTGAGCATGCTCACCGGCTACTGCGCGGGCTGGAGCTTAAAGCAGCTGATCCAGGAGGGCCTGGGCGGCGTGCCGGGGAAGATCACCTCCTCCCCCGCCTCCCACCTTTCCACCCTGTGCAATCAGATGGTGAACTTCCTGGGCATCATGCAGAACGAATGGTCCGGCGCCCAGGCCTTCTCCTCCTTCGATACCTACCTGGCGCCCTTC
>CAJOPV010000184.1 GCA_905236495.1 uncultured Christensenellaceae bacterium | reverse complement strand
GGAGGAGGTGGCCTCGTCCAGGATCAAAACCGGCGGGTCCGCCACGGCGGCCCGGGCGATCGCCAGCAGCTGGCGCTGGCCCTGGCTCAGGTTGGCCCCGTCCCCGGTGAGCATGGTATCGTACCCCTCGGGCAGGTGGCGGATGAAGAAATCGGCGTTGGCGATATGGGCGGCCTGCTCGATCTCCTCGTCGGTGGCGTCCAGCTTTCCGTAGCGGATATTATCCCGCACGGTGCCGGTGAACAGGTGGGTATCCTGAAGCACCATGCCCAGGGACCTGCGCAGATCGTCCTTCTTGATTTTTTCGATGTTGATGCCGTCATAGCGGATCTTGCCGTCCTGAATATCGTAGAAGCGGTTGATGAGGTTGGTGATGGTGGTTTTGCCCGCGCCGGTGGAGCCCACGAAGGCGATCTTCTGCCCGGGCTTGGCGTAGAGGGATACGTCGTGGAGCACCGTCTTTTCCGGTACGTAGCCGAAATTCACATGCTCGAATACCACGTCGCCCTTGAGCTCGGTATAGGTGATGGTGCCGTCCGCCTTGTGAGGATGCTTCCAGGCCCACATGCCTGTGCGCTCTTTGGATTCCACGATGTTGCCGTTTTCATCCTTCCGGCAGCGCACCAGCTTCACATACCCGTTATCCTCCTCCACCGGCTCATCCAGCAGTTCAAAGATGCGTTCCGCCCCGGCCAGGGCCTGCATGATGATGTTGAATTGCTGGCTCAGGTTGGCGATGGGCTGGCTGAACTGGCGGGTAAAGGGCAGGAAGGCGATGAGCATGCCCAGCGTGGCGGAATGATTCACGATGAGGATGGAGCCCACCAGGGCGATGATGACGTAGATCACATGGCCCAGGTTATTCATGATGGGCCCCAGCATGCTGGCGAAGGTATTGGCCCGGGTGCCCGCCACCCGAACGGCCTCGTTTTTGCCGCTGAAGGCGTCGATGGCCTTTTCCTCGTGGCAGAAGACCTGCACCACCCTTTGGCCCTCGATGGTTTCCTCGATGTAACCGTTCAGGGCACCTACGGCCTTTTGCTGGGCCACGAAATTGACGCCGGATTTTTTGCCGATGGCGGCGGTGAGCTTGAACATCAGCGGGGTCAGGGCCAGCACCAGCAGCGTCATCCAGATATTGAGCCGGATCATGTAGAACAGGGAAAACAGGATGGAAAACGCGCTGGATACCGCCTGAGGGAAGGATTGGGAAAGGAACTCCCGCAATGTGTCGGTATCGTTGGTGTAGCGGCTCATGATCTCGCCGTGGGTCCGCTGATCGAAATAGCGGATGGGCAGATCCTCCATGTGATCGAACATTTCCTTGCGCAGGCTGTTCAGCGTGCCGGTGGAAACCATCATCATCATGCGGTTATAGATGAATTGAGAGGCCGCCCCCGCCAGATACAGCAGAAGCATCGTCATCAGGAAGCGGAAGAAGGGCATGAAATCCACCCCCAGCCCTTCCGCGGCCTGGGCCGCCATGGGGGTGAGGTAATCATCCACCGCCGACTGCAGAAGGTATGTGCCCGTGGTGGAGGCCAGGGTGCTGAGCAAAATGCAGACGGATACCAGGATCAGCTTGGTTTTATGCTTGCCCAGGTAAGCGATCAGGCGGCGCAGCGTGCCCTTGGTGTTCTTGGGCTTGGCAATGGCTCTCGGTCCCCGCGGAGGCATATCAGGCCACCCCCTTCTGCTGGGACGTATAAACGTCCCGATAGATTTCGCTGCGGGCCATCAATTCCTCGTGGGTGCCGAAATCCTTCACCCGGCCCTCGTCCATCACCAGGATATGGTCCGCGTCCATGACGGAGGTGATGCGCTGGGCAATGATGATCTTGGTGGTATCCGGCATATGGGTGCGCAGGGCCTGGCGGATGCGGGCGTCAGTGGCGGTATCCACGGCGCTGGTAGCGTCGTCCAGGATCATGATTTTGGGCTTTTTCAGCAGCGCCCTGGCGATGCATAGCCGCTGCTTCTGCCCGCCGGATACGTTCACGCCGCCCTGGCCCAGGTCCGTCTCATACCCGTCGGGGAAGGAGCGGATGAATTCGTCCGCCGCGGCGGCCCGGCAGGCCTCCGTGATCTCCTCGTCCGTGGCGTTTTCATCGCCCCAGCGCAGGTTCTCCCGGATGGTGCCGGAGAAGAGCACGTTCTTTTGCAGCACCATGGCGACCTGGTCCCTGAGGGTGTGGATGTCGTATTCCCGCACGTCTTTCCCGCCCACCAGCAAGCGGCCCTTCGTCACCTCATACAGCCGGGGGATCAGGGATACCAGGGTGGTCTTGGCGCTGCCGGTGCCGCCGATGACGCCAACGGTCTCGCCGGAGCGGATGGATAAATTGATATCGGTGAGCACCAGGTGATCCGCTTCGCCCTGGTAGGAAAAGCCCACGTGGTCGAAAACGATGCTGCCGTCCGGCACGGCGTCGGCGGCCTGGGCAGGGGATTCGATCTCCGGCTCCTCTTCCAGCACCTCCGAAATGCGGGCCACGGAGGCCCGGGAAAGCACCAGCCCCACGAACATGAAGGAAAGCATCATCAGGGCCATCAAAATCTGGGTGATATAGGTGATGAAGGCGGTCAGATCGCCGAATTCCATCATGCCGCCCACGATGCGCCGGCCCCCCAGCCAAAGCACAGCCACGATGCTGAAGTTCATCAGGATCGTCATAATGGGCCCGTTCCAAAGGACGATCTTTTCTGCCGCCCGCTGGGTGGCGGTCACGTCGTCGGCGGAGGCGGCGAACTTTTCCTTTTCATGCTCCGCCCGCACGAAGGCCTTCACCACCCGAATGGCGATCAGGTTTTCCTGCACGGAGGAATTGAGCTTATCGTATTTCTTCATCATCACCTGGAACCGGGGGAAGGCCAGGTTCATGATCACCACCACCGCGATGGCGAGAATGGGAATCGCCACCGCCAGCACCGTCACCAGGGCGGGCTGCAGGTTCAGCGCCATGATGAGGGCCATGACGAACATGATGGGGGAGCGCACCGCCCCCCGCACGATCATCATGACGATGGACTGTACCTGGTTGACGTCGGTGGTGAGGCGGGTCACCAGGGACGCGGTGGAAAAATGATCGATATTCTTAAAGGAAAAATGCTGCACCTTTTCAAACAGCGCCTGGCGCAGGTTCCGCCCGAAGCCCAGGGCGCCCTTGCTGCTCAGGTAGCTGCCCAGGATGCCGAAGGCCATGGAGGCGATCGCCATGAGCACCATGATGCCGCCGTAGAGAAGCACCTGGGAAATTTCCCCCGTTTCCTGGCTGTGGGGGATGGCGTATTTGATCAGGTTTGCCGTCATCATGGGAATGGTGGTCTCCATCGCCACCTCGCCGATCATGGCGACGGGGCAAAGGATCAACTGCTTTTTGTATTCCCCGGCGTAGTTTTTTACGATCTGGGTAAATTTCACGTTTCCCGTTCCTCCTGTTCCCGGATTTTCTGGTTCAGCTTCCAAATCGTCAGGCGGCGGCAGCTTTCGTCCGCCAGGTTATCGAACATTTTTTCGCAGGCCCGGCGGAAGGAGAGCACCTCCTCCTCCGTCATCCCGGCGAACATTTCCCGGTCCAGCTCTTCGAAGTGCCGCCTGTTTTCCTCCATGCGGGCTTCCCCCTGAGGGGTCAGGAACAGGCAGTTGCGCCGGGCGTCCTTTTCGTCGGGCCGCCGCAGCACCAGCCCGGCCTTCTCCAGCCGCTTTAAGCTGGCGGCGGCGGAGGCGGGGGTCACGTCCAGCTCGTCCGCCGCTTCCTTCTGGGTGCAGCCCGGGTGGCAGCGGATATAATCCAGCAACCGGGGCTGACCGGGGTGCAGCCCCGAATCCGTCAGCAGCGCCCGGGAGCGGATCCTGCGCAGCAATTCCAGCCGGTGCATGGCCCCCACGGCCTCATAATACTGCATGAAACGGCTCCTTTCAAAAAATTAAATGCCTGATAATCAAACGCTTAACATTATATGCG
>CAJOPV010000183.1 GCA_905236495.1 uncultured Christensenellaceae bacterium | reverse complement strand
GTAGCAGCGCTACGTTGACCGGAATGAAGCAACGCCAGAGAGGAAAAGACGCCCGAAGACGGAAGGATTTTAGGTTTGAATTAGTATAAAGCAACAGCGGCACACACTGTATTTACGAAGTCAAATTTATTCCGCAGCGTGGGTCCAGGGCGGAACGCCCTGGGCCGGGGCTTGGAGCCGGAGAGGCCCCATGCGGAATTAAATGTATTTATCTTGCTTTGACAGGCGGCGGATGGTTGCATAGGCCCCGGCGAACATGAGCAGGATGAAGGCCAGGAAGTAGAAGGCGGGCTCGGTGCGGTCGGCGGTGGCAATGAAATCATACAGGCCGTGGAGCAGCACGGGACAGATCAGCGCCAGCCTCCGGCAGGTGCGGCTGTGCTGGGCATTCCCTTTATTCTCGTGGGCCCGGGCCAGGCCGTACCAGGCGCCCATGAACACGCCGAAGCAGGCGTGGCCCGGGATCGCCGTCACGGCCCGGATCATAGCGGTATCCAAGCCGTACATCACCACATAATCGATGTTTTCCCACAGGGCGAAGCCCAGAGAAACGAACACCGCATACACCACCCCGTCGAACTGGCAGTTGAAATGGGGGGAGCGCCAGGTGCGCCGGTACAGGAGCAGGTATTTGAACCCTTCCTCTGACAGGCCCACGATGAGAAAATTGAAGATCAGCTGATACGGCACCGTATGCTCCGACAGCGCAGCGGATAGCAGCCGTACCCCGATCCGCTCCGTATAAACCGCCAGAGAGGTGGAAATGATGCCTTGCAGGATCAGCGTCAGCAGCAGGGAGGAGGGCTCCCGATCCAGCCGATCCTTGCGATAGACGTAGATCAAAAGCGCCACGGCAGGGATCACCGCCGCCGCGATCAGCAGCAGATTAGGCCCCCAGTAAAACCTGTACGGCGCATAGACCACCATAAAAATCCATCCTTTCCCATCCAGGTTGCCCGGCGGCGGGACGTTCCATGCGCCGGGACAGGGGATGATTTGATTATAGCCCGCCCCTCAATCCTTATCCACCCGGAAGATGCCGCATTTCAGGTACTGGGTTTCCGGGGCTGCGGGGAGGATGGGGTGATCCCGGCCCTGGGTGCGGTATTCCGCCTGGAAGAGGTTCACCCGGGCGTCCCGGGCGGCGGAAAGCACCACATCCTTGAACTGTCCGGGCAGCATATGCTGGCTGCAGGAGCAGGTGACAAGGTAGCCGCCATTTTTCACCAGCTTCATGCCCCGCAGGTTGATTTCCTTATAGCCCCGTTCCGCGGCCTCCACCGAGGACCGGGATTTGGTGAAGGCGGGCGGGTCCAGGATCACCACGTCGTACTGGGCGCCGGCGGAGGATTGCTCTTTCAGAAAATCAAAGGCGTTCGCCGCAATGAAATCCACGTTGTCAAAGCCGTTGAGGGCGGCGTTCTCCCGGGCGCACCCGCAGGCGAATTCGGAAATATCCACCCCGGTGGCCCGCGCCGCGCCGTACTTTGCCGCGTGCAGGGCGAAAGAGCCCACGTGGGTGAAGCAATCCAGCACCGTTCCGCCCTTCACGAAGGGCGCGATCGCGGCCCGGTTTTCCTTCTGATCCAGGAAATACCCTGTTTTCTGGCCCTGCTTTACATCGACATAAAACTGAATGCCGTTTTCCTCCATCAGCACCCGGTCCGGGACGGTTCCCCGCAGCGTTCCCGTCACCTGGGGCAGGCCTTCCAGCTCCCGCACCGGCACGTCGCCCCGCTCGTAAATGCCCGCCGGGTGCATCTCCTCCATCAGCGCGTCGCAGATGGGTTCCTTATACTGCTCCATGCCCAGACACAGGCACTGCATCACCAGCACGTCCCCGAAGGCGTCCACGATCACCGCCGGCAGCCCGTCGGACTCGGCAAAGATCAGCCGGCAGGAGCGCAGATCGGCAAAGCTGCGCCGATAATCCAGGGCCCTGCGTACCCGGGCCCGGATGAAGCCTTCGTCGATGGCCTCCTCCTTCCGGCTCAGTACCCTCAGCGCGATCTGGGACCGGGGGTTATACGCCGCCATGCAAAGGAACCGCCCGTTGGAGGCGGTGACGCGCACCGTATCCCCGGGTTGGGGCTCTCCCTTGGTGCGGGCGATATCGCTTCGGAACACCCAGGGGTGCCCACTCCACACTCGTTTTTCCTTTCCGGGAAGCAGGATCACATCCGCCATGCTTTTCTCCTCATTCCTTGCCCACCATCGGCATATTTGGTATTTTTTTCGCTTTTTCAACAGCGGAAGCGGATAATTCTGCTCCCGCATTTGCATTATAGCACATTTTGCCGTATAATGTATAGGATTCTGCGCGCCGCTTTTCCGGCGCGGGGAAGCACAGCGCCTGCGCAGGGGAGGGATGAGCCGTGGCAGGTCAGGTGGTGTGGATCACCGGGGCGTCCAGCGGGCTGGGGCTGCATACCGCCCAGGCGCTGGCCCGGAGGGGCTTTCAGGTGATCGCCGGGGCCCGATCCTTTTCGGAAGGGAAGGCCGTGGCGGGGTGCCGCTGCCTGCCCCTGGATGTGACCAGCGAGGAGAGCATGGACGCTTTCGCCGAGGCGGCGCTGGCCCTGTCCGGCCCGCCGGATATCCTGGTAAACTGCGCCGGCGTGCTGATCCTGGGGGCTTGTGAAAGCTACGGCCTTCAGGAGCTGAAAGCGGTGATGGAGACCAACTTCTTCGGTCAGGCCGCCATGATCTCCCGGGCGCTGCCCCTGATGCGGGAAAAGGGCAAAGGGCGGATCGTGAATTTTTCCTCCATCAACGGGCTGCTGGGCATCCCCTTTGAGGGGGCCTACACCGCCAGCAAGCACGCCGTGGAGGGCTATTCCGAGTGTCTGGCCCTGGAGGTGAAGCCCTTCGGCGTGGAAGTGATGCTGGTGGAGCCGGGGGACCATCAAAGCGGCTCCCGGGCTTACCGCCGCCATTCCGCGGGCATCACGGCGGATTCCCCCTACAAGGCCGCCTTCGACGCGGGCACCCGGGTCATCGCCCACGACGAGGAAAACGGCAGCGACCCGGATAAGCTGGGGGAAAAAATCGCAAAGGCCCTGAAGCGAAAGCACCTGCCAAGGCGATTGCGAATAGCGAAATTCGATCAGCACCTGGCGGTGATCCTGCATGATCTGCTGCCGCCCGGGCTGTTTGATCGGATCATCGGCCCCTATTACCGCAAGAACATATGATGATTGAAGAAAGAGGGTTTGCCTGAAATGAGCAACGTGCTGGCCCGCAGCGAGCAATTGCGGGAAAACATGACGCTGCAAAACCTGTTTGATCTGATCTGCCGGGAGGAAGGCAAGGTGGCGGCCCGTTACCTGGAAGGGGACGAGGAGAGGGCCGTTACCTTCGGGGAATACAAGGCCCGGGCCTTCGCCTGCGCCGCCTATCTGCGGGGCATGATCGGGGAAAAGCGCCAAGGGGCCTTCGTGGGCATCCAAAGCGATACCTGCCCCGAATACTTCTGGCTGTTCTGGGGCGTCATCGCCGCAGGCTACAACGCGGTGCTGATGGATTTTTCCCTGAACGATGAAATGACGGCCTACATCCTGCGCCAAAGCGGGGCGGTGGCCCTCATCGGCAAAAGCCCCCGCCTGGCGCTGAGCGAAACAGTACCCCAGTTCACTATCAAGCAGCTGGCCCAGGCCCAGGCGGCTCCCGGTTTTGTCCCATCCTTTGGGGACAAGGTGGCCCTGTGCACCTCCGGCACCACCGATACCAGCCGGGTGTTCGTCTATGACGCCCACGCGGTGTGCAGCCAGGTGCTCAATTCCGAGCTGCTCTATAAGGCCAACCGCCGCATCATCTGCGACGAGCCCCGGCGCAGCCTGGCTTTCCTGCCCTATCATCACGTGTTCGGCTTCATGGTGTGCCTGCAATGGATCCACTTCCTGGGGTATGAAACCATCTATCTTCACGATCGCAGCCCCCAGTGCATTCAGCAGACCGCACAGCGCTTTCAGATCACCCACCTGATGGCGGTGCCGCTGCTGGCGAACAACCTGTGCGTGGCGCTGAATAAAAAGGTCGCCAAGGAAAAACGGGGCAAGCGGGCGGCGTTCAAAACGCTGCGGGGCCTCTCCCTGGCGCTGCAGTCCGTGGTCCCCGGCTTCGGGCTGGATTTTGCCCGGAACGTGATGTTCAAGTCCGTCGTCAGCCAGCTGCTGGGCCCGGAGGTGCGCTGCGTGATCCTGGGGGGCAGCCATACCCCCAAGGAGCATATGCGCACCTTAAGCGCCCTGGGGTATTATACCGTATCCGGCTTCGGCATGACGGAAACGGGCATCACCTCCGTTGAAACCAACATGAACGTCATCACCCGCACCTCCGGCTCCGTGGGCCGCCCCCTGTCCAGCGCCGAATACCGGGTACAGAGCGATGGGGAAAAGAGCAACCGGGGCGAAATGTACATCCGGGGGGATACCATCCACACGGGCAGGCTGGTGGAAGGGAAGCTGCTGCCGCCGCAGTTGGATGAGGACGGCTGGTTCCGCACCGGCGACGTGGTGCGCCTGGAAAAGGGCAGCCGCATGTATGTGGAGGGCCGGGCCAAGGACGTGATCATCAACGAATCCGGCGAAAACGTGTATCCCGACGAGATCGAGGACGCCTTCGGCGCCCTGGAGGGCGTGGAGCAGTTCTGCGTGCTGGGGGTGAAGGCGAGAGACAGGAAGCCCGAAAAGGAAGGCCTCCTTTCCCATATCCCCCACCCCCACCTGCCCGGCAAAAAGAAGGGC
>CAJOPV010000182.1 GCA_905236495.1 uncultured Christensenellaceae bacterium | reverse complement strand
TGGCTCTTGGAGGAGCCCGTCGCGCCGCCGATGCCGTCCCGGCCCGTGCGCCCGCCCAGCAGGATGATCCGATCCCCGGGGGCGGGGGTTTCCCGGCGCACGTTTTCCTGGGGCGCGGCGGCGATCACCGCGCCGATCTCCATGCGCTTGGCGGCATAGCCGGGGTGATAGATTTCATGCACCTCGCCGGTTGCCAGGCCGATCTGATTGCCATAGGAGGAATAGCCCGCGGCGGCGGTGGTGACGATCTTGCGCTGGGGCAGCTTGCCGGGCAGGGTATCGGACAGGGGAACGGTGGGATCTGCCGCGCCGGTGAGCCGCATGGCGGCATATACGTAAGCCCGCCCGGAGAGGGGGTCCCGGATGGCGCCGCCGATGCAGGTGGCGGCGCCGCCGAAGGGCTCGATCTCGGTGGGGTGGTTGTGGGTCTCGTTTTTGAACAGGAGCAGCCATTTTTCGGGGCCGTTCTGGGTCTTTACATCGATCTTTACCGTGCAGGCGTTGATCTCCTCCGACTCATCCAGCTTGGTAAGCAAGCCCTGCTTTTTTAAGTACTTGGCCCCGATGGTGGCCATATCCATCAGGGAAACGGGCTTTTTGATGTGCAGCTCTTCCCGGACGCTGAGATACCGCTGATAGGTCTTTTCCGCCGCCGGATCGTCAAAGGAAAGATCGGTGAGGTGAGTGAGGAAGGTGGTGTGGCGGCAGTGATCGCTCCAGTAGGTATCCAGCATGCGGATCTCCGTCAGCGTGGGGCAGCGGCCCTCTGCCTGAAAATAATCCTGGCAGAATTTCAGGTCGTCCCCGTCCATGGCGAGGCCGTACTGTTTAACGAAAGCCTTAAGCGCCGCCTCGTCCAGGGATAAAAAGCCCGTCAGCGTTTCCACCATGGGAGGCCGGTCGTAATCCGTTTTCAGGGTGTCGAAGGAATCCAGGGCGGCTTCCCGGCTCTCCACGGGGTTGATGACGTATTTCTTGATCTTTTCCACGTCCCCGTCCGTCAGATCGCCGGAGAGGAGATATACCTTGGCGGAGCGCACCAGGGGCCGATCCCCCTGGGAGATCAATTGAATGCACTGGCTGGCGCTGTCCGCCCGCTGGTCGAACTGCCCGGGCAGGTACTCCACGGCAAACACCCGGGCATCGGGGGCGGCGGGCAGATCGCCGGTTACGGTATCCAGCTGGGGCTCGGCAAAAACGGTGCTTTTCAGGCTTTCAAACAGCTCGGGGCTGACGCCCTCCACGTCGTAACGGTTCAAAAGCCGCACCCGGGTCAAGCTTCCCATGCCCAGCAGGCCGGTGAGATCGTTTTTCAGGGCCTGGGCCTCATGGTCCAGCCCCGGCTTTTTTTCCACATATACGCGATAAACCATCTTTGCTTACCCCTCCCTGCTCAGCGCCCGGCGACCGATGTCCCGGCGGTAAAAGGCGTTTTCAAAGCGCGTGGCTGCCACGGCCCGGTAAGCCCGGTCCACGGCGGTTTTCAGGTCCTCCGCCGTGGCGGTGACGCCCAGCACCCGACCGCCGTTGGTGAGCAGCTTTCCATCCTCTCCCAGCCTGGCCCCCGCCACGAAGGTGGTAACGGTGTCGGTATCCGCCGTCAGGTCGATGGGGAAGCCCTTTTCGTAGTGCCGGGGATAGCCTTGAGAGGCCATCACCACGCAGCAGGCCGCGCCGCTTAAAAATTCCACGGGGCACCTGTCCAGCGTTTCATTGCGCACCGCCTGCATGATCGTGAGCAGATCGCTTTTCAGCAGCGGCAGCACCACCTGCGTTTCCGGGTCGCCGAAGCGGCAGTTGTACTCGATCACCTTGGGGCCGTCCTTCGTCACCATCAGGCCGAAATACAGGCAGCCCTTGAAGGGGCAGCCCTCCTTTTCCATGGCCCGGACGGTGGGCAGGAAGATTTCCTCCATGCAGCGCCGGGCCACCTCGGGGGTATAGAAGGGGTTGGGCGCCACCGTGCCCATGCCGCCGGTGTTCAGGCCCTGATCGCCGTCCAGGGCGCGCTTGTGATCCATGGAGGAGACCATGGGCTTGACTGTTTTCCCATCGGTAAAGGCCAATACGGATACCTCCGGGCCCTCCAAAAACTCCTCGATCACCACGCGGCTGCCGCTGTCGCCGAACACCTTGTTTTCCATCATGTCGGCAATGGCGGCTTCGGCTTCTTCATGGGTCTGGGCGATGATGACGCCCTTGCCCAGGGCCAGGCCGTCGGCCTTGACGACGGCGGGCAGGGGGGCTGTTTTTAGGTACGCCTTGGCGCTGTCCGCATCAGTGAACACACGGTATTTCGCCGTGGGAATGCCGTACTTTTGCATCAGCTCCTTGGCAAACACCTTGCTGCTCTCGATCCGGGCGGCAGCCTTCGTGGGCCCGAAGGCGGGAATGCCCGCCGCCTCCAGGGCGTCCACCGCGCCCAAGGCCAGCGGATCGTCCGGGGCGACCACGGCAAAGTCAATGTCTTTCAGCACCGCGAAATCCACGATCTCGCCGATCTCCTTGGCCCCGATGTTCACGCATACCGCGTCCTGGGCGAT
>CAJOPV010000181.1 GCA_905236495.1 uncultured Christensenellaceae bacterium | reverse complement strand
TGGGCGAGCCTCAAGCAGTGGGGCCCAACACCCGGGTGTGGGTGATCCTTGCCTTCATCATTTCTGAAATCATCCTGATGACGATGGCCTTCCAGGTGGGATGGAAAAACAAGCTTTCCTGCGTCATCATGGGCTTTGGCAACCTGAGCCGGGGCCAGGTGCTGCGGGGCCTGCTGTTCCTGCTGTTTGAGGTCGTTTTCGCGGGCTACATGCTCCTGTGGGGCGGCTATTGGCTGAAAATGCTGCCCTCCCTGGGCAAGGTCGCCACGGAGTTCAACGCGGACGGCACGGTGATCTACGGCGATAATTCCTTCAAGATCCTGCTGTACGGCGTGCTGACGATCTTCTTTATGGCGGCCTTCCTTTACACCTATTATCAAAACGTGAAGCAGGGCCGCATCGCCGCCCGGATCGAGGCCTCCGGCAAGAAGCTCAAGAGCGGCAAGGACGACCTGCGCTCCCTGGTGGATGACGATTTCCACAAGACCCTGCTGGCCCTCCCCCTGACGGGCATCATTGTGTTCACCGTCATGCCCATCATCTTCATGGTGCTGGTAGCCTTCACCAATTACAGCGGCGTCAACGACGGCACCGCCAACCTGTTCCGCTGGGTGGGGCTGAATAACTTCAACGCCCTGGTGACCTGGACCGCCGGAAGCGGCAACACCACCAACCAGACCTTCATGGCGACCTTCGGCGAGATCCTGGCCTGGACGCTGATTTGGGCCTTCTTCGCCACCTTCACCAACTACTTCCTGGGCATGTTCGTGGCAATGGCGATCAACAAAAAGGGCATTCAGCTGAAAAAGCTGTGGCGCACCGTGCTGGTTATGACGATTGCCATTCCCCAGTTCATTTCCCTGCTCTATGTATCCAAGATGTTTGATAAGAACGGCCTGATTAACCTGTTCCTCATCAACATGGGCTGGATCAAGGAGCCGATCCTCTTCTGGGAAGATACCACCCTGGCCCGCATCACCGTCATCATCATCAATATCTGGATCGGCATTCCGTATCTGATGCTGATTACCACGGGTATCCTGATGAACATTCCCGCGGACCTGTACGAATCCGCCCGCATCGATGGGGCCAACCCCTGGCAGCAATACACCAAGATCACCCTGCCCTATATGCTGTTCGTGACGGGCCCCTACCTGCTCACCAGCTTTACAGGCAATATGAACAACTTCAACGTCATTTATCTGCTCACCGGCGGCGGGCCCACCAAGCTTGGCGCTTACAGCGCCGGCGGCGTATCCGCCGGCAATACGGACCTGCTGATTACCTGGCTGTTCAATATCACCCAGGGCGGCGAGCACCACTACTACGAGGCATCCGTTGTGGGTATCCTGGTGTTCCTGGTGGTGGCGGTCATTTCCCTGGTGGTCTATAACCTGCTGCCGTCCAATAAGAATGAGGAGGATTTCCAATGATGAGCAACAATGCGATCGGCGCTTCATCCTCCCCGTCCCAGATGAAGCAGCACATGGGGCTGAAAGCCTCCCGCACGGTAGCCAACACGCTGATCTACGTCCTGCTGATCGTTATCAGCATCGTATGGCTCATTCCCTTCATCTTTATCCTGCTCCAGTCCTTCCGGGTGGAATCCACCCATCAGGTGGGCTATGTGATCCCCCAGCAGTGGGGGCTGGATAACTACTACAACCTGTTCAAGACGGACTTTCCCAAGTGGTATCTCAACACCTTCATCGCGGCGCTGTTTACCTGCGTTTTCCAAACCATCATCGTGCTGTGCATGAGCTATACCCTTTCCCGATTCCGCTTTAAGATGCGCAAGATCCTCATGCGGTTCATGCTGATCCTGGGCATGTTCCCCGGCATGCTGTCCATGATCATCCTGTACAGGGTGCTGAAAGACCTGGGGCTCACCCAGGCCCACGCCGTGCCCGGGCTGATCCTGGTCTATGTGGCCTCCTCCGGCATGGGGTATTACGTATCCAAGGGCTTCTTTGACACCATCCCCAAATCCCTGGATGAAGCGGCCCGGGTGGATGGCGCCACCCGCGCCCAGGTGCTGTATAAGATCATCCTGCCGCTTTCCAAGCCCATCGTGATCTATACGGTCCTCACCGCCTTCATGGCCCCCTGGGGGGATTATGTGTTCGCCCAGTATATTTCCAATAACACCTCTGCCGGCAAAAACGTAGCCGTCGGCTTGTACGGCTGGATCAAGACCCAGGACCAGACCGCCAAGTACTATACCCAGTTCTGCGCGGGCGGCGTGCTGGTGGCGATCCCGGTCACGATCCTGTTCATGTGCCTGCAGAAGTATTACGTGGAGGGCGTCACCGGCGGCGCCGTAAAGGGATGATCCGCCGATTGAGGCTGCGGAGCCGGATACGGCTCAAGTAAAGAAGGAGAGAGATAGTTATGGCAAGCGTAAAACTGACCAATGTAAAAAAGGTCTATGATAACAATGTGACCGCCGTCCATGATTTCAACCTGGATATCAAGGATAAGGAATTCGTGGTGTTCGTAGGCCCCTCCGGCTGCGGCAAATCCACCACCCTGCGCATGATCGCGGGCCTGGAGGATATTTCCGGCGGCACGGTGGAAATCGACGGCGTGGTCGTCAACGATCTGCAGCCCAAGGACAGGGATATCGCCATGGTGTTCCAGAACTACGCCCTGTACCCCCACATGACGGTGTATAACAATATCGCCTTCTCCCTGCGGCTCAAGAAAATGCCGGAGGAGGAGATCTACGAGCGGGTCAGCAACGCTGCGGAGACCCTGGGCATCACCCAGTACCTGACCCGTAAGCCCCGGGCGCTGTCCGGCGGGCAGCGGCAGCGCGTCGCCATCGGGCGCGCCATGGTGCGCAACGCCAAGGTGTTCCTGATGGATGAGCCCCTGTCCAACCTGGATGCCAAGCTGCGCAATCAGATGCGCGCCGAGATCATCCTGCTGCGGCAGAAGCTGGATACCACCTTCATCTACGTCACCCACGACCAGACCGAGGCCATGACCCTGGGCGACCGCATCGTCATCATGCGGGACGGCCTCATCGAGCAGGTGGGCACCCCCACGGAAGTATTCGAGATGCCCCGGAACATCTTCGTGGCGGAATTCATCGGCGCCCCCAAGATGAACATGATGGAAACCACCCTGGAAAAGGAGGGCGGCAAGTATTACGTGCGGCCCTTCGGCGCCAGGATCGAGGTAGATGGCGATAAGGCGCAGGAGCTGGCAGCCAAGGGCGTGGGCAGCCGCCCCGTGGTGCTGGGCGTGCGGCCCGAGCATATCGTGCTGGCGGACGGCCCCTCCGAAAACGCCATTCCCTGCAAGCTGGAGGTCAACGAAATGATGGGCAGCGAACTGCACCTGCACGTCTATACCGAGGATGAGACCCGTCTCATCGTCCGGGTGCCCACCATCAACCTGAGCCTGGATCAGCGCAAGGGCATGTCCTACGGCAAGCAGCTCTATATCACCTTCGAGGGCAAGGTGATGCACTTCTTCGATAAGGAATCCGGCCTGAACCTGATCTACGCCTGATACCAGCATAACCAAGCTCATAAAGAACAAAAACGCCCCTGCCGACGGTCGCCTGTCGGCAGGGGCGAAAATATTTGTGCTCGTTTATCAGGAAAAGATCACAGTTCGCTCAATTCCTCCTGATCCACCAGGCGGATGCCCCTGGCGGTCAGGGCCGCGGCGGCCTTGTGATGCCCCGCCACCTTGAAGATCATGTAGGCGCTGCCTGCCTGGGCGCCCAGGAAGGCGTACATGTATTCCACGTTGGTGTTTTCCTCGTTGAGGATGGCAAGCACGTGGCTCAGCCCTCCCGGCACGTCGGGGATCTTCACCGCCAGCACGCTGCTCACCGCGTGGATGAAGCCTGCGTCCTTGAGCACCGTGGTGGTCTTGTACAGATCGTCCACGATGATCCGGGCGATGCCGAAATCGCTGGTTTCCGCCAGGGAGAAGGCCCGCATATCGATCTCGTTTTCAGCCAGCGTCCGCGTCAGGTCCGCCAGGGCGCCGGGCTTATTTTCCAGGAATACGGAAATTTGCTTTACGCTCATTGCTGCATCCTCCTCAAATCTTTCTCTTGTCGATGACGCGGACGGCCTTGCCCTCGCTGCGGACGATGGACTTGGGAGCCACCAGCGTCACCTTGGCGGTGAGGCCCAGCATGGCCCTCAGGCCGTTTACCAGCTCTTTCTGCCGCTTTTCGATCTCGCCTACGCTGTCGGTGAACATTTCGGGGGTCATTTCCACCTGCACATCCAGGGTGTCGGTATGGTTCACCCGATCCACGATGATCTGATAGTTGGCGGGGTAGCCCTGGTTGAGCAGCACCGTTTCGATCTGGCTGGGGAACACGTTCACGCCGCGGATGATGAGCATATCGTCGCTGCGGCCCCGGGGCTTGCTCATTTTCACGTGGGTGCGCCCACAGGGGCACTTTTCCCTGGAAAGCACGCAGATATCCCGGGTGCGGTAGCGAAGCAGCGGGAAGGCCGTCTTGGTGATAGCGGTAAAGACCAGTTCTCCCTGCTCTCCGTCGGGCAGCACCTCGCCGGTTTGCGGGTCGATGATCTCGGGAATGAAGTGATCCTCGTTGATGTGCATGCCCGTCTGGGCGGAGCATTCAAAGGCCACGCCGGGGCCGCTTAGCTCGGTCAGGCCGTAAATATCGTAGGCCTTGATGCCCAAGGTTTTCTGGATATCCTGGCGCATTTCCTCGCTCCAGGCCTCCGCCCCGAAGATGCCGGCCTTCAGGGGGATCTGATCCGGGGTCAGGCCCATTTCCTTCATGGTTTCGCCCAGATACGCGGCGTAGGAGGGGGTGCAGCAGAGAATGGTGGCGGAAAGGTCGCGAATGAACATGATTTGCCTTTCGGTGTTGCCCGAGGAGGTGGGGATCGTCAGGCACCCCACCTTATGGCTGCCGCCGTTCAGGCCGGGGCCCCCGGTAAACAGGCCGTAGCCGTAGCTGACCTGGCACACGTCCTCGTCGGTGCCGCCGGCGGCGGTAATGGCCCTGGCGCAGCAATCCTCCCAGATATCGATATCGTGCTGGGTATAGAAGGCCACCACCCGCTTGCCGGTGGTGCCGGAGGTGGACTGGATGCGCACGCAGTTTTTGAGGGGCTCGCCCATCAGGCCGTAGGGATAAGCCTCCCGCAGGTCGTACTTGCTTAAAAAAGGCAGCTTGTGCAGATCCTCGGTGCCTTTGATGTCGTCGGGGGTCAGGCCCTTTTCCTGCATTTTCTGACGGTAATAGGGCACGTTGTCCCACACGTGGCGGACCTGCTTCACCAGCCGCTCACCCTGCCACTGCTTGATTTGCTCCCGGGACGCCGTTTCGATCTCGGGCTGATAATACCTTTCCATAGGGCATCCATCCTTTCCTTTGCGTATCATTCAAAAGCCGAAGGCCTTTGCTTCGCCGTTTCCCCCTCGTTGCCGGTCTGTCAGGCGTTCTTGCCCAGGGCGAACGCCTTTTTGTTGAGTTCCAGGAATTTGGGGGGCACGTTGGCCTCCAGGGATTTTTGCCACGCCTCCTCCGGCAGATCGAAATAATGGCTCAGACGGCCCATCAGCACGATGTTCACCGCCTTGCTGCTGCCCGCTTCTTTCGCCAGGGCCAGGCAATCCAGCGCATCCACCTTGGCCCCTGCGGACCGCATTTTTTCAACCAGGCCCTCCGGGTATTCCGCCGCCCCGGTCACCACGGGCATGGGATCTATCTGCTGGGTGGAAGTGACGATCTGCCCGCCGGGCCGAAGGAAGGAAAGCCACCGGGCAGCCTCCATGAGCTCAAAGGATACGATGAAATCCGCTTCCCCTTTATCGATGACGGGCGAAGCCACCCTGTCGCCGTAGCGCACATAGGTCACCACGCTGCCGCCCCGCTGGCTCATGCCGTGCACCTCGGAAACCTTCACGTCATAGCCCTGATTCATCAGCAGATGGCCCAGCAGCTTGCTGGCAAGCAGGCTGCCCTGACCGCCCACGCCCACGATCATAATATTCTTCGTCTGCATGTTCAGGCCTCCTTCCCGGTGCTTTCAAAGGCATCCACCCGACAAAGCTGGCTGCATACGCCGCAGCCCACGCACAGGGTTTCATCCACCCGGGCCTTGCCGTTCTTGATGGAGATGGCGGGGCAGCCGATGCGCATGCAGGATTTGCAGCCCACGCACTTTTCCCCGTTCACCTTCAGCGGGGCCTTGTGCTTCACGTATTTAAGCAGGGCGCAGGGCCGGCGGGAAATGATGACGCTGGGCTCTGCTGCCCGAAGCTCTTCCTTCACCGCCTCGTCGCAGGCCTTCAGGTCGTAGGGATCCACCACCCGTACCCGATTGAAGCCCATGGCCCGGCACAGGCTTTCCAAATCGATCTTCCCCGCCGGGTCGCCCTTGATGTTGTAGCCGGTGGTGGGGTTTTGCTGGTGCCCGGTCATGCCGGTGATAGAGTTATCCAGGATGATGACGGTGGAATTGGATTGGTTGTAGGCGATGTTGGCAAGGCCCGTCATGCCCGAATGCATGAAGGTGCTGTCCCCGATCACCGCAACGGTTTTGCCTTCGCTTTCCTTTCCCAGGGCCTTGTTGAACCCGTGGATAGCGCTGACGGAGGCGCCCATGCAGGCCGTCATTTCAATGGCGGACAGGGGGGCCACCGCGCCCAGCGTATAGCAGCCGATATCCCCCAGCACCGTGCACTTGTTGCGGCTCAGGGTGTAGAATAAGCCCCGGTGGGGGCACCCGGCGCACATCACCGGGGGCCGGGGCGGCACGGTTTCATTCAGGGTGGGCCCTGCTTCCCTGCCGATGCCCAGCTTTTCCGCCACCAGGTTCTGGCTCAGCTCGCCCAGAGGAGAAAACAGGCTCTTTCCCTCCGGCTTCAGGCCCAGCACCCGGCAATGATCCTCGATGAAGCTGTCCAGCTCCTCCACCACGATGAGGCGATCCACCGAAGCGGCAAAATCCAGGATCTTCTTTTCCGGCATGGGCCAGATCATGCCCAGCTTCAAAACGGGGTACTTATCCCCGCAGACCTCCTTCACATACTGGTAGCTGGTGGAGGAGGCAATGATGCCGATGCTGTGATCCTCCCCCTGTTCCACCCGGTTCAAATCGCTTTCCTCCGCCAGGGCGATGAGCTTTTTCGTGCGCTCCTCCACCACGGGATGGCGGCGGATGGCGTTGCCGGGCATCATCACGTATTTTCCGATGTTCTTTTCATAAGGCTTTGCGGGGGGCGTGATCCTCTCCCCCGTTTCCACCACCGATTGGGAATGGGCGATGCGGGTGCACATTTTAAGGAACACGGGGGTATCGTAGGCCTCCGAAATCTCATACGCCTTTTTGGCAAAGGCCAGGGCCTCCGCGCTGTCTGAGGGCTCCAGCATGGGCACCTTGGCGGCCCGGGCGTAATGGCGGGAATCCTGCTCGTTCTGGGAGGAATGCATCCCCGCGTCGTCCGCCACCGCGATCACCATGCCAGCGTTGACCCCGGTGTAGGAGATGGTGAACAGCGGGTCCGCCGCCACGTTGAGGCCCACGTGCTTCATCCCGCAGAAGGATCGTTTGCCGGCCAGGCTGGCCCCGAAGGCCGCCTCCATAGCCACCTTCTCATTGGGCGCCCACTCGCAATAGACCTCGTCATATTTTGCCAGCTCCTCGGTGATCTCCGTGCTGGGAGTGCCGGGGTAGGAGGATACCACCGCGCAGCCCGCCTCAAATAATCCCCGGGCCGCAGCCGCGTTGCCAAGCATCAGTTTTTTCATTGTTCTTCTTCTCCCTGCTCTGAAGCGATGAGACCCAGGCGGCGGATCATATCCCGCATGGCGCCTCCCGCCTCGTTATCCAGTATATTGCGCCGCACCCGGCTGATGGTGGCGCTGCTGGCGCCGGTCTTTTCCAAAATCTCGGTATAGACCTGATCCTGCAAAAGATACACCGCCACGTCGTAGCGCTGCTCCATGCTGCGCAGCTCCGTAGGGGTGCACAGGTCGTCAAAAAACCGCCTGCACTCCTCCACGTCCCGAAGCTTTACGATGGCCTCATACAGCCCCATGCTCCGCTGCTTCTTCGCGTTCCTCGCCATGGAATCGCCATCCCCCTCTTCCTTCGTTTTCCCGCTTCCGGCGCTTTCGTCATTGTATTTTAGCACATTAAAGCGTGTAAGTAAAGAACAGGCAGTGTATTTTTTTCTGTACATTTATGGTACAATCCCTCATCTTGACAAGCGGGCCAAAATGCGGTATGATTCTTTAGCCAATAAAAGCGATAAAGTGAATTCGCTTTTCAGGAAAGGAAGCATCCGATATGCCCATCACCGACCTGCTGGAGAGAAACAGCAAGCTATACGGCAGCGAAACCGCCCTGGTGGAAATGAACCCGGAAATTCAGGAGGGCCCCCGGGTCACCTGGCGGGAATATGAATTGATCCAGCCCACCACCGCCACCCCCTACCGCAGGGAAATCACCTGGAGCGTGTTTGACGAAAAGGCCAACAGGGTAGCGAACCTTCTGCTCTCCCGGGGCATCCGCAAGGGGCAGAAGGCTGCCATATTGCTTATGAACTGCCTGGAATGGCTGCCCATTTATTTCGGCATCCTGAAAACCGGGGCCATCGCCGTGCCCCTGAATTTCCGCTATACCGCCGATGAGATCGATTACTGCCTGAAGCTGGCGGATGCGGACGTGCTCTTCTTCGGCCCGGAGTTCATCGGGCGGGTGGAGGATATCGTGCCCAAGATCAGCGGGGAGAAGATCCTCTTCTTCGTGGGGGACAACCGCCCCTCCTTCGCCGAAAGCTACAATGAAGCGGTAGCCAACTGCTCCTCCGCCGCCCCCAAGGTGCTGATCCAGGATACCGACGAGGCCGCCATCTACTATTCCTCCGGCACCACCGGCTTCCCCAAGGCCATCCTGCTGGATCACACGGCGCTGCTGCAATCCGCCCGGATGGAGGCCACGCACCACGAAACCACCCATGACGACGTGTTCCTCTGCATCCCGCCGCTGTATCACACCGGGGCGAAAATGCACTGGTTCGGCTCCCTGTTCACCGGCAGCCGGGCGGTGATCCTCAAGGGCAATTCTCCCAAGGCCATCCTGGACGCGGTGAGCTGGGAAAAATGCACCATCGTATGGCTCCTGGTGCCCTGGGCCCAGGATATCTTGGCCGCCATCGAGCGGGGCGACGTGAGCCTGAAGGATTATCAGCTGTCCCAATGGCGGCTGATGCATATTGGGGCCCAGCCCGTGCCCCCCTCCCTGATCCGGCATTGGCTGCAATATTTCCCCCACCACAAGTACGATACCAACTACGGCCTCAGCGAATCCACCGGCCCGGGCTGCGTGCACCTGGGGATGGAAAACGTCCACAAGGTCGGCGCCATCGGCGTGCCGGGCTTCGGCTGGAAATGCAAGATCGTGGATGAAAAGGATCAGGTTGTGCAGCGCGGGGAGGTGGGCGAATTGTGCGTCAAGGGCCCCGGGGTCATGCGCTGCTATTACCACGATCCCAAGGCCACCGCGGAGACCCTCATCGACGGCTGGCTGCACACCGGGGACATGGCGAAGCAGGATGAGGACGGCTTCATTTTCCTGGTGGACCGCAAGAAGGACGTCATCATCACCGGTGGTGAAAACCTCTATCCCGTGCAGATTGAGGATTTCCTGGCCTCCAACCCCAAGATCCACGACGTAGCCGTCATCGGCCTGCCGGATCAGCGGCTGGGCGAAATCGCCGCCGCCATCATTCAGGTCAAGGAGGGCATGGAGCTGACCGAGGAGGAGGTCAACCGCTTCTGCCTGGATCTGCCCCGGTACAAGCGTCCCCGGAAGATCATCTTCGCCAAGGTCCCCCGGAACCCCACCGGCAAGATCGAAAAGCCCAAGCTGCGCCAGCAATACTGCGGCGTCCGCCTGGTAGAGGCGCAGAATAACGGATAAAAACGAGAAAAACAAAGCAACCCGTTCTTTGGAGCCCAAAGAACGGGTTTTCCCCTGTACTCCTTTCCCAAGAAAGGCAGTTGGGATAAAGCAGGCTTATGCTCCGTAGGGGCTGTCGAATTCCGCCTCGGCTTTTTGCACCGCCTGCTCCAGCGTCATGCCGGCAAAATGCTGGGCGCCCAGATACCGGCCCGATTTCCTGTCGTCGCAGAAGACGCCGACCACGATGCCGGGTATGGCGCTCTCCGGGGCGTTGGGAGCGTGCTGACCCCCTAAATCCGTGCGGCACCAGCCCGGATCGGTGAGGTTGATCATCACGTCCGTGCCCTGCACCCGGCTTCCCAGGTCAATGGTGATCTTATCCAGCGCCGCCTTGCTGGCGGAATACCCCGCCTGGCACACGTCCAGGGCGATGCCGCTGGTGGTGTTCAGGATGCGTCCCGTGCCCCGCGCCATCATCTTCGGCAGGAAATGATAGCAGATCATGGCGGGGGCGATGGTATTCACCCGGAAGCTGATCTCGTAATCGGATACGGGGGTCTGGCAGTAATCGCTGCGGTAAGCGATCTGTAGGCCCGCGTTGTTCAGCACGATGGCTACCTCCACGTCGAAGCCGTCGATCTCCTTCAGCATCTTTTCCACCGCATCCGGATCATTCAGGTCCGCCGCCACCGCCCGGGCCTCTGCCCCCAGGGCCCTGACCTCCTTCAGCACCTTTTCCGTGTGGGCCAGGCTGCGGCTGTGCAGGATCAGATTGCAGCCCTGCTCCGCCATGAATTTCGCCGTCAAGTAGCCAATGCCCCGGGCAGCGCCGGTAATCAGCGCCCATTTTCCTTTCACCTGATACATAAGGAATTCCTTCCTTTTTCTGCTGCGTTCACCATGCTCCGAAGCGACAGCGGCACATTGCCCGTGCCGTCCTGTCTTGCCCGTTCCGCAGGACGGGCCCGGGGCGGAACGCCGGTTTTTGTGCCGGGGAAGCCCCCAGGCGCTCACTTCCTGGGCGCGTAGGTGAAGGTGACCTCCATCGTTTCGATATGGCCCATACAGTCCAGGCTGCGGTCCAGGGGCGTGGCGGAAATGCCGGTGAAATCGCCATAGAGCACCCGGGCATTGGCCTTGGTGACCTGCTTCATATCCACCCATTCGTTGAAAAGGTTGCTGCGGGTGCATTTCCCGTCGTCGGAGCAGGTATAGTTCCTGCCCTTCAGCTTCACCTGCTCGCCGTTGATGAGCACCTTCGTGATATTGATGCAGTAGCCGGGGTACATTTGCTCCCCGTTGGAAATGCCCACGGCGCAGAAGGCGGTATTATCCGCATAGCCCTTTTCGGTGCCGGTGAAATCCAGCGCCACGGTATAGGTGCCTTCGCCGGTGATTTCCGCGTCGGCAGGCACGATGCCGGGCGTGATGGAATCGGGGGTATAGGTGTCCCCCACGCTGTAGCTCAGGGCCCAGGAGCCCTCGCTGAACATGATCCAGGCCACGCAGGTATCCTCCGTGACGGGGGCGGCGTTTGCCACCAGGCTGTCCGGGGCGGATTCGATGGCGGCGTCAATGGACTGCTTCCCCGCGGCGGCGATCTCGGCGTGATCCTTCCCCGCCTCGGAGGCGGCATTGCGCCCGGCATACACCGCCGCCATTTCCTCATCCGCGATTTTCAGGTTCCTGCGGATGAAAAAGCCGCTGCAGTCCCACAGGCAGGAAGTATAATCCAGCGCGTCGCAGCAATCCAGAAACGCCTTGTGATAAGCCGGGGCGTTTTTCTTCTGCACCCCATCGCCGCCCGGCAGCGCGCCGTATTCGCCGATCACCACGCCGTAGCCCTGGGAGACGAACTTCTTCATCTGGCTCAGGGTATTGTACATAGCCTGGAAATCCGCCTTCTTGCCCCACAGGGTGGCCCCCGCCGCGCTGGACGCGCCGCAATAGGACCAGGGATCGTAATAGTGCACCGACACCATCAGCTTCTTTTCCGCCGTATCCCTGGGCATCTGGAAGCGGCTGTCGAAGGTCTGGGCAATGTTGGTGCCGTAGCCCGCAATGAGCAGGAAGCGCTCGGCGTTGCTGCCGCCGGCAGATCGAACCGTATCCACAAAGGCCTGGTTCACCCGGTTCGTCAGGGCGTAGCGCTCCGCATCCGGCAGGTAATGATCGATGGAATCCTGGCAGTAGAGGGGCGAGTTTTCATCAAATCGGGCGCCTAATTCTTCATTGGCGCTTTCAAAGATCAGCCGGTAATCGTAGGCGGCGAAACGCTCCGCGATCTGCCGCCACATGCCCTGATAGGCCTCCATCGCCAGATCCCTTGTCGCCTGGGTATCGGAGCCGAACATGCCCCACCAGCCGCCGTCCCAGTGATCGTTGACGATGACGTACATCCCGGCGTCCAGGGCGTAGTTCACGATCTCCTCCACCCGATCCAGGTACTTTTCGGAGATGGTATAATCCCCTTGATCCAGATGGGTGGCGTTCGTCATCCAGGCCACGGGGATGCGGACGGTATCAAACCCCGCCGCCTTCATGCCCTGCAGCATATCCGCCGTGGTAACGGGCTGGCCCCACATGGTTTCGTAGTAAGCGGGATCGTCGGTGGTGTTGCCGCCCAGCTTGCCGTTGTTGCAGGCCTCCATGGTGTTGCCTAAATTGATGCCGTTGCCCATGAGCCGGGTCATTTCCACGGCGGTGAGGGGGGCATCCTCCGCCAGGGCGGAGACGCCCAGCGCCGCCGTCAGCACAAGAGCAAAAAACAGGAACCAAATCTTCTTCATGGTTTTTCCTTTCCATCTATAGGCAGCGGCGCGCCCGCCCGTTGGGGAAGACGCGCCGCCTGGGCCGGTCATTTGCCCATCTGCTGGGTCAGCGCCCATTTCTGGGCGGCTTCCTGCTCGCTCCAGGCCACGCAATCCGCATAGCCATAGGATTCGCACAGCCGTTTCATCTCGCTGACGTGATAGTTGAATTCGGCGTCCGCCTTGGCGTAAATAGCCCGCCAGGAATAATCCTTCACGGTCTTGGCGCAGTTTTGCCATTTCAAGCCCAGATCGGTGGATTTCTGGCTTTCGGAGTAGGGCACGTCGGGCATCACCACGTACTTCTTATCGCCGTACTCATCGACCCGGGCTTCCATGTATTCGTCCGCCAGGGTGGCGTTGTTGACGGTGCGCCAGTCATCCTGAATGGGATAGGTGACGGCGGTGGCGACAGAGGCCCAGGTATCCTTATTGAAGGTTTCCACGCCGTTGCCGTCGGGATTGATCATATCCTTGGACAGGGTGGTGTTGTTGATCTGGATGGAGCCGTCGTTGTAGGTGCCGCTCAAGGTATAGGTCTTGCCGGTGTAGGGGGAGGTCCATTCGATTCCCGCCATGTTATAGCTGGAATTGGTAGAGGTTTCCAACCCCAGCTCGGTAAAGTACATGCCGCCGTTCTCATCGTAATCCCAGGTGAGCCCCTGAGGCCCATACCAGGTCGTCATGGCCCCTTCCGGGGTCGCCAGCCAGTTGAGGATCTCCAGGCACAATTCGGGATACTGGGTGTAATTGCCCACGGACCAGATGCGGTTGCCACCGGCGGAGCCCAGGCCATAGACGATGGGGGTAGCGTCCTGGGGCACCATGGCGTACATGTATTTGCCCGCCGCCAGATGCTCCGGCGTATTGTAGGCCATGGAGCCGGCATAATTGAAGATGGACCAGAAGGTGCCGCCGTTCTTGAGCTTTTCGCTCATCTTATCGTAGGTCTGGGAGGAGGAGTTGGGGTCCAGCAGCCCGGCGCGGTAGAGCTTGTTGAAGAACCGCAGGCATTCCATGTAGGGGCTGTCGTCGTCCAGACAGGAGAGGAATTCGCCGTTTTCGGGGTTGTAGTGCCCAAAGCCCAATTCGTCATAGCCGTAATAGGCCGTCGCCAGGGCCTTGACGTACATCACCATGTTGCCGTCCCAATCGGGCCAGGCGCTGAGGGCGTAGGTCTCGTTGCCGATTTCGTCGGTGGGGCAGATTTCCTTCATCTGCTTGAACAGATCCACCATATCGTCCAGGTCATATACCTCGGGATAGCCCAGCTCTTTATACAGATCCCAGCGCAGGTCCCAGGTGTAGAAGAAGGATTGGTGGCTGTCAGCGGAGAAGGCCACGTTGAAGCCGAAGCCGTGGATCTTATCGTCGCCGCTGATGATGCGGTTGCTTTCCAGGGCGTCGGTGTAATGCTCCATGATGTAGGGAGCGTAGGTCTTGCCCAGGTCAAACTGCTCCCAATCCAGCAGCATGCCCTTGGCAACAGCGTTCTTGTAATCGTCGCCGTTGGCGCCCCAGATCACCAGGTCGCCCAGGTTTCCGCTTTCCATGCGGGTGGCATAGGTGCCATCCTGCTCGGGGATGATGTTCAATTCCACGTTGAACATATCCTTGAGCATCACAGCCCCCCAGCCGCCCTGCAGGCCGGAATAGTTCGCCAGCTGGCTGTACGCATCCAGCCGGATCACGGGCCCGTCCCGATCCACCACCGTTTCGGCGGCGGCGCAGGCGGCAGGTACCAGCAGCACGCAGATCAGCAGCACGGATAACAGTTTCTTCATCAGTTCCATCCTCCTTTTTCTTTTCACTGTTTGAGGGGGGGGATCGTATCGACCGGCTCCGCCGGTCGGGCGGGGTTTTCCCGGTTTTTTCGCCCGGGAGCTTTGCACTTCAAAGCGAGAGGAAAAACCGTGCAGAGGGGACCCGAAAAGGGAAAGCATTTCCCCTTTTCGCTGCGTCAGCCTTTCACCGCCCCCAGCATGATCCCCTTCACGAAGTACCTTTGCATGATGGGATACACCAGCAGGATGGGGATAATGGTAATCATGGCGATGGTGTATTTGGTGGTAACGCCGTTGTTCAGCAGGTTCTGGGCCATCTGCTCGGAAATCTGCTCGGTATTGATGCTGGTGGTCTGGTTCAGGTAGATATACAGCCGATGCTGCAGGGTATAAAGGTGGGGCGCGGAGGTCATGAGCAGCAGGGAATCCTGGAAGGAGTTCCAGTTGCCCACGGCCCCGAAAATGGAGATGGTCGCCAGGATGGGCACCGACAGGGGCAGGATGATCCGCAGGAACACCTTGCCCGTGGAGGCGCCGTCGATGATGGCGCTTTCCTCCAGCGACGAGGGGATGGATTCGATATAGGTCTTGACTAAAATGATGTTGTAGGGGGCCACCATGCCGGGGATGATGTAGGCCAGGAAATTGCCGGTGAGGCCCAGCATCAGCATGTTGGTGTACCAGGGGATCAGGCCGGCGTTAAAGTACATGGTGACTACCAGCGCCCGATACCACAGAGACCTGTGCCACATCTTCTGTTTCGTCACCAGATACCCGGCCCAGGCGGAGGTGAGCACCATCAGCGCGGTGCCCAGCAGGGTGCGGGCCAGGGTGACGATCAGGGCGTTCTTGAGTTCCTCCTGGCCCAGGATGCGCTCGTAATTCCTGAAATGAATGCCCTGGGGCAGGAAATTGATCTGGCCTCCGGCTACCAGGCTGTTATCCGAAATGGTGTTGATAAACAGGTAGTAGAAGGGGAAGACGCAGATGAAGGTAAAGAGAATGAAGAAAATGATGATGAGGGTATCGAAGGCCGGCTGCTGGGAGAAGAGCGCGTAGCTGATAACCAGGGCGATCAGGGCGGTGATGATGACGATGGCGGGGGTCACAGGCCATTCCTTCACGTTTTCCGCCGTGACGGAGGGTTCATCCACAGCCGCCTGCCAGGGATCGAAGCTTCCGCCAAACACCGTCCGGGCGATCTCCTCGCCCTCGGCCTGAGCCAGCTTTTTGGCCCCTTCGGTATCCGTCCAGGAGGCCATCAGGGTCAATACCGCCGGGTCCGCCGTGGTGGTGAAGGACATGTGCTTGCGGATCTCTCCCGCCTTGGCGTCGATGCCCGCCGTCTGCGCCACCCGGGAGCAGAACGCATCGTCCCGGAGGAAGGCGGTGATGGGCGTCACCAGATCCAGGCTCTTTCCCAGGAATTTATCCGGGAGCGCCTTGACCGCCTCATCCGTCACCCGGTAGGCGATCTGCACAGCGGTGCCCGCTTCGTTCAGGGGGGTTTCCGATACGGCGGCCTGGTTTTCCGCTGCTGGCGCGCCGAAGATCAGCGTCCCCAGCTGGTTCACCGCCGCGTCGGCAAGGCGCCTCACCGTTTCGGGATCGTCGTTCTTCACGGTCAGAAGCACCGTCTGCCCGCTTTCGTCCGCCGGGTCGGTGACAGCGTTGATCATGTTCTTGATATCCTTGGGCTTCAGCAGCACCCCGGCGCTTGCGTTGATCTCGTCGGAAATATTGCGGTAAAAGAGGCCCTTGTTCTTGCTGCCCACGTTGGTGAATTCATCCCGCAGCCCGCCCAGGATATCCAGCGTCACCACCGTCATGGAGGAATCGCCGGAGGCGGTCAAGGTCTCGGTATCCAGAACGTGCAGCTGGGTGCGCACGGAGGAGGAATACACCGGGGAGGCGATATGCTCGCAATACACGTAAGCGGCCCCGGCCGCAAGCACCGTGCAGCCCAGGATCAAAAGCAGCTTTTGCCAGAATTTCAGGGTGACGCGCTGCGACAGGAAGCCTTTTCTATCGTCCATACGCGCACCTCCTTATATGATGCTCTCGCCGCGAACGGCCTTGGATATGCCGTTGGCGCCGAAGAGCAGGATCACCGCGATCACGGATTTCAGGATGCCGATGACCGTGGAAACGGACAGCTGATTGCTGCCGATGCCCAGGTTATACACATACAGATCCAGCACCTGAATGTAATCGCCGTTGTAGGGGTTGGAGAAGACCAGATATTGCTCCATACCGTTGCTCAATATGCCCGCCACGCTCATAAGCAGCATCACCATGTAGGTGGGGATCAGCCCCGGAATGGTGATATGCCAGATGCAGCGGAAGCGGTTGGCCCCATCCACCCGGGCCGCCTCGTAGAGCTGCTGATCGATGCCGGCGATGCCCGCCACGTAAATGATGGCGCTCCAGCCCAGGCCCTTCCAGGTGCCCCACAAAAGCATCTTGATCCAGGTGCCGTCTGCGCTGGCGAGGTAATCCGTTCGGGCAAACCCGGCGGTGGATAAAATGCTGGCTAAGTTATTGATTAAGCCGTCCGCCGCGAAGATGGACAGGGCCACCGCATACACCAGCACCCAGCTCAGGAAATTGGGAATGGTTGTCAGGGTCTGCACGGTGCGCTGGAACTTGGTATAGCGCACCTCCGCCAGCAGGATGGCAAAGGCGATGGGCAGCCAGGAAGTGGCGATGCCCAGGCCGCTCATAATCAGGGTGTTCCGCAGCACCTGAACGATCTTGGCGGAAAAGCCGGGATCGTTGATGAGCATGCTGAAGTTATTGAAGCCGACGAAGATATCCCGTGTCAGCTCATCCCCCGCTTTGGCGTCGTAAAAGGCGTAGCGCCAGCCGTAAATGGGCAGGTAAGCAAACACGAAGGAAAGCAGGAGCACCGGCAGGAACATGATGAAGAGCTTGTATTTCTCCTCCATTTCCGCCTTATCGTCGGCACATTTCACCCGATAGGTGAACACGATCACCGCAAGGGCCGCCGCCGCCGTCAGAATACCGCCGATGAGCCACGCGGCATTGGCAAAGGCGGGCCACTGCAGCGCCAGGTTATTCAAATGCTCCTCGATATGGCTGGCAGGCAGGTCCATGCCCCGCACGAAGGCATCGATATTCTGGTAGGCCGCCCGGTTCACCCAAAGGCCGGAGAGGATCAGAACGCCCCCCGCCAGGGGCAGCCAGGCCCCGATCCTGCGCATTTTCCGATTGCCCAGGCTGACGCAGGCGCCGATTCCCGCCAGGACGACCCCCGCCAGGATCATGGCGCAGCCCATCATGGATTGGCGCATATCCGCGGCCCGCAGGGCAAAGCGGTTGCCCTCCGTCATGTATGCGCCCAGCTTCGTTGTCACCGTGGAAAATGAAGTCGCCGAGGTCAGCAGCGTCAGGTTGCC
Source organism: uncultured Christensenellaceae bacterium (assembly GCA_905236495.1). Classification (GTDB taxonomy): domain Bacteria; phylum Bacillota; class Clostridia; order Christensenellales; family Aristaeellaceae; genus RUG563. The sequence continues at coordinate 1,429 of CAJOPV010000181.1, read as the reverse complement.
GCTGATCTGGGCGGAGATCCTGCCCGGATTGAAGGGAGGAAAGAACACCATCAGGAACACCAGCAGAATCACGATCCTGTGGGCCCACAGGGCAGCCCTTTCCGGCCCCGTCTGGTCGATAGGCGCCAGGCGCTTCCGGGGTGCTAATTCAGCCATAGGCTTTCCTCTTTTCAGTGGAATAAGGCGGCGGCGCCGGTCGGTAGATCAGCGCCGCCGCAGGGGGTTACGGTGCTTATTCGGCAAAGCCCGCTACGTTGAAGGTGATGGTGATGGGGGTATTCGCGCCGGGCACGGTGTAGCCGAAGGGCGCTTCGCCGCGGTTGTAGGTATCGATCACGACGATCCGGGCATAGTCGCCGGTGGTATCCACGTCGGTGTATTTCTGGGTGGCGGAATCGCCGATCTTCACCCGCACGTCGTCAATGGTGAGATAGCCGTCCTTCACCAGGGCGGAGGGGATATCGGTGGATACGAACAGCAGGTTGAATTCGCTGGTGGCGCCAAAGCCCCGCTCGCCGGTGGTGAGGCTGACGGTGTATTCGCCGTTGGCTTTGATCTCCGCATCCGCAAACGTGCCGCCCAGATCGTCGGAGCCGTCATCGGTATCGGGATTATCCCAGCCGGTGAGGCGGTAGAAGTAGGGATGCTCCTCGTCGTTCATGCCGTAGGTATCGTTCCAGGCATTGCGGAACACGTAGGTATCCTTGCCCTGGACGCCAATATAGGCATGGAAGCCGCTTTCCATGAGGGCCTTGGCTTCATCTTCGGTCAAGGGCGCGTTCTCGTCCTGCACGATGGGCTTGCCGTAGATGTAATTGAAGGTGACTTCCACCGTCTTGACGGCGGCGAAGGCTTCCTTATCCACGATGATGGCGGAAACGCCTTCCAGATCGCCGTCCGCCCTGCGGGCGTCGGAGGGGATATCGCTGACCCATTCATTGTAGAGGTTCTCCCGGGTGGTGACGCCGTCGTCGGAGGAGGTGTAGCCCTTGCCCAGGTCGATGGCCTCGCCGTTGATCTTGACCTCGGTCACGTCGATGAAATAGCCGTTGAAGGTCTTTTCACCGTTCACAACGCCCACGGCGGTAAAGGCCAGGCCGGAGGCTTCTTCCGCGAATTCCAGGCCAACGGTGTAGGTGCCGGGGCCGGTGATCTCAGCGGTGGTGGCGGTCACGCCTTCAGGGGCATCGCCGCCCCAGTACTGATAGCTCCAGGAGCCGTCGGCATACATGAGGTACGCGGTATCGGTAACGGGCACCAGGGTGAAATCGATCTCCATGCTCTTGACAGCGGCAAAGGCTTCCTTATCCACGATGATGGCTGCGGCGTCCTCTACCGTGCCGTCGAAGGAACGGGCGTCGGCGGGCACTTCGGAAACCCACTCGTTGTACAGATTCATCCGGGTGGTGATGCCGTCGTCGGAGGAGGT